>CBIMFG010000440.1:0-4937 GCA_966243125.1 uncultured Niastella sp. | reverse complement strand
CTTTCGGCCGATCTTTACATGCAGTCGCAATGCTTCCTGCACCTGGTGACCACAGGTAAATACCGGGTTCAGGGAAGTCATGGGTTCCTGAAAGATCATCGCGATCTGGTTACCGCGAATTGCACGCATTTGCTCCGGCGTTTGCGTTAACAGGTTTACCGGTTTACCCTCACCCGCAGAAAACAGAATTTCTCCGTGGGTATACCTGGCCGGCGGCTTGGGCAATAATTGTAAAATGGATAATGAAGTAACCGATTTACCAGAACCCGATTCGCCTACAATAGCTACAATTTCACCGCGGTTTACAGTAATGGAAATATCCTTTACGGCAGTGGTAGTGCCGATCTCTGTAACAAAATCAACCTGCAGGTTATTTATTTGTAGTAGTGGCGCTGACATTTTGTGGTATGGGTATAAACAAATATCGGGAAAACCTTACAAATACCCTTTAAAAACAAAAGCGGGCTTCCCCGAGGAAACCCGCCTTATCTTACTTCTTATTTTTAACTTCTTATTTCTTATTGACTCTGATCACCCCACCCCCATTATAGGAATGGTATTCACCATTATACATAGCTTCGGCGCTTACAGGTCCCATTTTGTAATTACCGGGCGATACCGCACGTACCGCATAGTAATACGTTTTGCGGTTACCGCTTAAATTATCAAACAAATTAATGCGATCGTCGCGCACATCCAGCGCCGTAGGCGTGGCGGCATCTTTGATCCACTCCATACCCGGGATCTCTTTGGTACGTGGATTTTCAATTTCAAATCCGGCAGGTATAATATCACTGATCGCGATGTTATCTACATCGCCAGCGTACGATTTTTCCAGCGTGATCTGCACCACTACCAGGTCATTTTGATTGAAGGTATTGCCATCAACCGCGCGGCCATAACGATCAAAGAAGCGACGACGCACCTTCAGGTAGCTGTCTTCTTCTTTATAAGCACCGCTTACGCTAATGCCTTCGCTTTGCCAGTAATAATACAACCGGCCTTCCCCTTTCGATGTAATATCTATATTGGTGCCAGTCAGTTGTTTGGCGGTTAATTTCAGCGGACTGGTTGATACACTGCCTACTGTTTTGCCATTTACTTTTACATCGGCGCTAATGGTAGCCTTGCTGGCAGCACGGGCCATTTTGCCCAGGGCCAAAAAGCTAAACGAACACTCCTGTGTACTGTACCAGTAACGTTGTTTCAATTTATCAGCTACGTGTTTTGCCATTACCGGGATCTGCGTATTGGAAGGATCAGCATCCAGTAAGGCATTCAACGCAATAGACTCATCGCGAATATCGGAGTAATAGCTGCCACCGGTTTGTGCAACCGATACCTCGCCGGCGAATGTTGAAGGCAACAGTTCCTTAAACTTCGCTTTATCACCCGCCACTGCATAAGCCACACTCAACAGGTATTTACAATCAAGACTCAACAACATGGCGTTGGCCTTGTAATAGTTCATGGCGCTTACATTGGGTTTACCAGCCAGTGCCAGTACATACAAGCTGTACGCTACTTCTTTGGGTGCGATCTTCTTTTTCTGATCTCTGTTATAATAATATAAAACAGTCTCCTTGTTCTTCAGGCGGTTGTTCATGTAATTGAGAATGCCGTTCAATACATTCTTATCAACTTCAAATCCGGCTTTCTGCGCTTCCAGTAAGAAGTGTGCTGCATAAATGGTAGCCCACCAGTCTTCGGTACCTTCTCCATCCCACAAGGTAACAGCGCCGTTGTACAACTGGCGTAATTTGATCTTGCGAATAGCTTCCAGCACATTATAATTGGCAGCAGATTTACCAACCGCGTTGGTACGCAACTGATCGGCCAAATCGCCAATGTACAATTGCGGGAAGGCCGTTGACACCGTTTGTTCTGTACAACCATATGGATACGACACCAGGTATCGTAATTGTTTACCCAATTCCAATGCCGGACTGCGGCTTACTACCAGTTGGTAATCGGTGCTATTGGGCAGAAAATCATTCAGCGGAATATTAAGGCGTTGTGCATTACCACCAGTGAAGGAACCACTACCTGTTACTACCTGCAATGGTGAAGAAGGACGAACGCTGATCTCAGTTTCATCGGTAAACTTCTCACCAAGGCCCTGTACTTCCACTTTTACTTTACCAGTGCTCACCATAGGCGCTGCAACCACCTGGAAGACGGCCTGACCTTCGCTGTTGCTGTTGAGAGAAACAGATTGCGTTTTATCGCCCATTACATTCAGCGGCCCGCTCACATTCAGCGTAGCTGTTGCTGAGGTAGAACCTTTTGTTGTATTGGTAATGGTAACCGGTACTGTTACCGTATCGCCCGGACTTAAGAACCGCGGCAATGCTGTGCTCAATACCAATGGGTCGGCTACGGTCATAGCGCTTTCGCCGCTACCAAAACTTTCATCTTTGTAAGCCACTGCCATCAACCGTACTTCACCACTAAACTGAGGAATATCAAATTCAAACTCAGCCTCACCGCTACCGCTGGTTTTGGTCGAACCGCTCCAGTAAGAAACGATCTTAAACCGTTTGGCCGGCATTGGATTGGTGCGTTTGTTCATTTCCAGGTCACCGTCACCACCCGTACTGCTCAGCGTAGCTTTCAACTCGGGGAATAACAGCGGATACAGATCGTACCCGTTTACTTCCAATGCCTTCGCTGCATAGAAGTGGTTGTATGGGTCAGGCGTATCAAAACCCGTTATCTGTAATACGCCATTATCAACAGCCGCTAAAGTAACATAGCTGTTTGGTGATGCTTTTACAGTCACCTTTTGGTGTGTACGTGAACGAACCGATTTTTGCGCTACGATCTCTACATTTATTTTGCGGCTCTTTTCTTCCACTCTCAAACTTTTATAACCATGCGCTACCGTTAATGGTATTTCACTAACATCGTGTGCTTTAATAAGCGTGGCAGTTACGAACACGTTCGGCAAATGCTCTGCTGTCATTTTCAGGTCAACAGATGCGGTTCTGTTCTCTACATTTACATATTGGTAAGAAACCACTTTATCAGTTTCCAGCGTAACCAGCATACGGCCGCTGAAAGGTGTTTTAAACAACAGCTTAGCGTTTTCGCCAGCCTCGTAAGAAGATTTATCAGCTGCAATATCAATATTACCTTCTGTGTTTACTTCGAAGGAGGTGTTTTCACCACCCCAGAATCCATAGCTGTAGAAAGTTTTACTTACATAACTTTCTGAACCGGGAATGGCCACCTGCACTTCGTAATTACCGGGTGATCGGGGCACAAACGAATAGGTAGTGCTTTCACCGCTGATGGCAACCGTTTGTTCAGCTACTATCTTATCATCCTTTTGTGATTCATACCTGAAATAGTCACCGCTTTTTGAGATCACGGTGCGGTATTCATGTTTGATCACTTTTACCTGGGCGCGGGCGCCGTTCAACACATGCTCATCTTTATCCAATGCAATAATGGGAAACTTCACCATCTGGTTCAACGGATAATACCAGTACCCATCGCTGCCTATACCAAAGAACATTTTCTGGGTGTAAATATTGGCAGAGGTGCTGCGGCTTACCGGGCGCCCCGTTTCATCAAACACGGTAGCATAAAAAGTAGCCTGCAACAATCCTTTGTTGGCAAACAAAGCAGGCGCTTCATACCCTTCATTGGCATTACCGTTTTCATCGGTACTGCCTTCTTTCACCACTTTATCAAACGACAGTCCCTGGTTTTCTATACTAAAATTAAACGTCTCGAATTTCTTAGGGTTGAAATTGATGGAGCTCACCTGTATTTCAGCTTCGTAATTACGATTGGCAGCTGGTGGTCCAAAAAAGTTTACGGCATTGATGGCCAGGTGCGCGCTTTGTCCTGGTTCCAGAAAAGGTTTATCCAGTTTGGCGCTTACTTTAATACGATCGGGTACAAATTCTTCAATGCTGAAATTCTTACTGGCCAACAGTACGTCGTTCGATGTATATACTTCCAGCGTATAACTACCGGTAATAGCCGATTCCGAAATATCTACATCCCCGTCTGTAGCCCCCTGGGCATTCAATGTTTTGCGGAAGTTCTTTAACTCTTTACCATTAGGCAACAGGAATTTCATTTTTACCGGCAGTTCACCAGGCGATTTCCACTGGCGATCGCGCAGGATCACCGAAAAATTCACTTTTTCACCCGGACGGTATATATCGCGCTCTGCATAAACAAAAGCATCCAATCCGGTGCTGTTGCTGTGTTTACCACCTACGTCGAACCGGGAAGTATTAACCCGCGTGCTGCTAAATGGCAAATAGTTGAAATCATTGGCTGTTTTGGCAATGATCATTGCTGGTTTAAAACCGGCAAACTCTTTACGGGAGAAGGCTACTTCAGCCACCCCGTCGGCATTGGTGGCGCCCGTACCCAGTACCTGGTTGTTGTTACCATACACCACCACATTCATCCCGTTTACCGGTTGCGCGGTTTTAATGGAGTTAGCAAACACAAACAGCTTATCTTTTCCTTCGCGGGCAATTAAACCAAGGTCTGATTTGGAAATGAAACGGCTATCACTCACCCAATAATCAGTAGCCGACCGCAGTTTGATGTGATAAATACCTTTAAAATCGGGCAGTTTGTCTTCTACGTTAAAGGTGAACAAGCGGCTGTTACCGTATTTAGCAAGCGAACGCGTGTCTATCTCCTGTTCATAGATCACATCGCCCAATGCCAGATCGCTGTTGTTATCATAATAATCACCACCATAATATTCACCATCTTCCCCTTCGCTATCGCCTCTTGAATCCTTCGGGCTATACCCATAGCGTTGCGCTGCCAGCAGGTTACTTTCGTAGATCTTTGAAATGATTACTTTTACCTTGGGCACGTTGGTAATGCGTACTTCAATATTCTGGTTACCCAACGCACTCAGGTATACGGCTTTGCTATTTGCAAAACTTAAGGAAGGT
>CBIMFG010000439.1:0-4944 GCA_966243125.1 uncultured Niastella sp. | reverse complement strand
CTCCCGAAGCTGCGGCCAGTGTGGCGGCATCGCGTTCCATTTGTATGGTCATTTCTTTTTTATCGTCGGCGTTTATGGTTATAGGTTTAAAGCCCACACTCGACAGCGTTAAACTAATAACACCAGTACCGGTGACCGCTACGGAAAAACGGCCTTTTACATCGGTTTGAACGGTTCGGCTCCCTTTCACCTGTATGGTTACGTTAGGTACCGGCGCTCCCCGGTCGTCAACAACGGTGCCGGTAATGGTTCGTGTTTGTGCTAATAAGATACATGGTAAGAATAATAGCAGGGCTAATAGTGGTTGTAATTTACTCATATGGCGACTCTTTTGGTTTGTGGCAGGCGGATACTTTAAAAGGCAATCGTTTAATAAATACGGTTACAAGGTACCAGTAACCGGTTTGCCGGGTACCAGTTACCAGTTTCTGATAACTTGTAAACTCGTCAACTGGTTAACTTTTCAACTTGTTAACCAATAACAACAATGTCTGTCTGCGAAATGAAACCCTTCAGGTAAATACGGCAACTGTAAACGGGAAGCAAATATCAATACCAGTGATCAACATGTATAAGAAAATGAAAATGTAGCCTGCGAATATTAATCCAATTCTAACGAGAAGTTTTTGAATAAATCGCTTTCTTTAAGTCTTTTTCTATGCAATCGTTCCCGACAACGATTTAAAATAGTAGCACCCTACTAAACAAAAGAGTATTTTTTTCGGTATTTTGCTGCCAACCGTGAAATTTGAAACTGTAACCATAAAGGATATTGCCAGGGCGCTGGGACTTTCAACGTCTACCGTTTCGCGTGCTTTGCGTGGTAGCTACGAAATAAGCCCCGAAACAAAAAAACTGGTACTAGAGTACGCCGAGAAGATCAACTACCGGCCGAACCCGATCGCTTTGAGTTTAAAAGAACGCAAAAGCCGGTCGATAGGCGTAGTTGTGAGCGAGATAGCTAACACGTTTTTCTCCCAGGCGATCAACGGCATTGAATCCATCGCCTACAACCGGGGGTACCACGTAATTATTTCCCAGAGCCATGAATCGTACGAGCGGGAAAAAGTAACCATTCAACACCTTGCCTCGCGCTCGGTTGATGGGTTGCTGGTATCCCTTTCCAACGAAACCATTGACCTCTCGCACCTGAAACAACTGCACGAGAAAGGCCTGCCTGTGGTTTTCTTCGACCGTATTACCGATGAAATAAATACGCATAAGGTTACGGCCAATAATGTAAAGGGTGCTTTTGATGCTACCCAGCACCTGATCAATAAAGGATTTACCCGCATTGCGCATATTACCAATTCTCCCAACCTGAGCATTACCAAAGAAAGGTTGCAGGGCTACCAGGAAGCGCTGAAAAAAAACAACCTGCCATTTGATGATAAGCTGGTGCATTACACCCTGCACGGCGGGATGATCTATGAAGAAATTCAGGATGAGATCCAGAAAATGTTCACTGCCCGCCAAAAGCCCGATGCTATTTTAACGGCCAGCGACCGCATTACCACCTCCTGCCTTACAGCCCTGAAAGCCATCGGCAAAAAAATACCTGACGACATTTCCGTCATTGGTTTTACCAATACCAATATTGCCGATCTGTTTAATCCGCCGCTTTCGGCAGTACGTCAGCCGGCCTTTGATATGGGACAGGTAGCTACCGAACTGCTGATCTCCATTATTGAAAGCAAGCGCCCGGTTACTGAGTTTGAAACCCGCATTCTGGACACGGAGCTGTTTACCCGGGAATCGAGCGAGCATCCTACCCCTTAAGTGCCTCACTATTAATAAGAACCATTATTTTCTCTGTATAATTTCGGTATGTTTTTGTATAATTTCACCTTGTTTTTATACAAAAAAGGTATGTTTTTGTATAATTTCAGGCCATTTCTATATAGAAAACATACTCCGCTATATATTTTCACCCCGTTTCTATATAGAAACCATGCTTCACTATATATTTTCATACTGTTTTTGTACAAAAACGATACACTACCGAATATTTCAAGTCATTTTTATATAGAAAACATACGCTGCTATATATTTTCATCCTGTTTCTATATAGAAACCATTCTCCACTATATATTTTCATCCTGTTTTTGGCTGGAACATTTTTTTAATCCATGTTCAAGTAACAATTATAAAAATTACCTTCACCTTATGCTTACGCAGGATGAGATTAAGCAGTTGGTAGCCAAACAGGCTGCTCAACTGGTTCAAAATAATATGACCGTTGGTATTGGTTCAGGCTCTACGATTTACTGGCTTATTATGGAGCTGGGTAAACGCGTAAAAAAGGGCTTGCTGTTCCAGGCTATTCCCACCTCTAAAAAAACGGCTGCCCTGGCAGCCCAGCAAAACATTCCCCTGGCCGAATTGAATGATGTAAATGCCATTGACCTCACCATTGACGGCGCCGATGAAATTGACCCCCATCTGCAAATGATAAAAGGTGGTGGCGGCGCCCTGTTGCAGGAGAAAATGGTAGCCGCTGCTTCCCGCGAACTGCTCATATTGGCCGATCATTCCAAACTGGTTCAACACCTGGGTGCATTTCCTTTGCCACTGGAAGTAATTCCCTTTGGCTGGAAACAGGTTCAACGCGAGATTCGCGAAAGCTACCAGGTAGAACCTATTCTGCGCATGAACGAAGATCAACCCTTTGTTTCTGATCATGGGCATTATATCCTCGACTGCCCCTTTCACCACATTGAACACCCCGATATTTTAACCTACGAGCTCAACGGCATTCCCGGTGTAGTTGATAATGGCTTGTTTGTGAATATGGCGGATTTGGCGCTCATAGGTTTCCCCGATGGCAGAACGGAAACGATGCATAAATAATCATCCTCAGTCCACTGAAGCGGGAGTTAGTTCAGAGTTCCAGGTTCGGGGTTCAGAGTTCTGAGTTCTTTGTTCTTCACTTTTTCATTTCTCTGTTCTTCATTTTTCATTATTCATTTCCTGCCTTTGTTGCCGCGCAGTGGTGTATTTGCTTGAAGCTTACAGCTTATAGCTTGAGGCTGTTCTATAAAACAGATGCATTTTCCGTAAATTTGACTATATCAGATTACGAACGATGCATAAGAACAAACTAACCGGCACCGATCATAAGTACTTGCAAATAGCGGGTAGCCTGGAGCAGATGATCCATAACGATATTCTAAAGATCGGCGATAAGTTGCCTTCGGTAAGGATGTTGAGCGATGAATATGGCATCAGCATGGGTACGGCATTTCAGGCCTATTACTATTTGGAAGGTAAAGGACTGATTGAATCGCGGCCCAAATCGGGTTATTATGTGCGGTTCAACCAGAAACGTTTTCCCGCCTTACCGGCTGCAGCCAAACCGGAAGCCATGGCCGAAACCATCAGCGTTGATGAAATGGTGACTGCAGTTTTTAAAAAACTGAGCGCTACTGATATTACCAATTTGGCCGTGGCAGCCCCAGCCATGGAGCTGATCCCTGCCGCCAAACTGAATAAATCGTTAGTACATGCATTCCGCCATTCGGCCAGTAGTTGTTTGCATTACGAAGATGTACAGGGAAACCTGGAACTGCGCAAACAGGTTGCCCGCATGGCGTTTAACTGGGGCGGAAAGATCAATGCCAATGATGTGGTGATCACTGCAGGTTGTATGGAGGCATTGTCATTATCGTTGCAAACAGTTACCCGACCGGGTGATACGGTGGCTATTGAATCGCCTACCTTCTTTGGCATTTTTCAGGTGATGGAATCATTGGGCTTGCATGTGATTGAAATACCTACCGATGCGGTGACGGGGATTGATCTGAACTATCTGGAACAAGCGATAAAAACCTCCAATATAAAAGCATGTGTGTTTGTGCCCAGCTTTAACAATCCGCTTGGCTGTTGTATGCCCGATGAAAATAAAAAGGCATTGGTAGAACTGATCACCAAACACCGCATTCCGCTGATAGAAGATGATATTTATGGAGAATTGTATTTTGGCCAGCACCGGCCGCGGTGTTGCAAAACGTATGATACCGAAGGCTGGGTGCTGTATTGTTCTTCGCTAAGTAAATCGCTGGCGCCCGGCTATCGCATTGGCTGGACGATTCCCGGCCGATTCAAAGAACAATTTACCCGGTTAAAAATGAGGCATACCATCAGCGGGGTTACCATTACCCAACATACCATGGCGCATTTCCTGGGTATTGGCCGGTTCGATTATCATATGAAAAAATTACGTACGGCCCTTCATACGCAACAGCTTCGATATGTGCAGGGTATCATCGATCATTTTCCGCCCGACACTAAGATCTCACGACCGCAAGGCGGGTTTGTATTGTGGTTGGAATTAAACAAAAAAGTAAATACGTTTCAATTGTACCAGGAGGCTATCAAACACCAGGTTTCCGTAGCACCGGGAAGAATTTTTTCCATGCGCGATCGCTATAGTAATTATATGCGTATTGGTTATGGGCAACCCTGGTCAGATTCGGTTGAACGGGGTATAAGAATACTTGGGGGATTGGTGAAGAAGATGGGGTAAAGAATAGTTCCGAGTTCAGAGTTCAGAGTTCAGAGTTCCGAGTTCAGAGTTCAGAGTTCAGAGTTTGTTAGTTCTTGAGTTATTATGTTCTTAGTTCTTTGTTCTATGTTTTTCGTTCCGCGACGCGGCCTCTATCAACCTTATCAACGCTGTCAACTTCCTGGTCAACTCGTCAACTGGTTAACTGGTTAACTGGTCAACTTTCTCCTTTAACTAACCGGCGGATGTTCAAAGTACATCTCTATATCCGCGTTCGAATTATAATTGCGAAAAACGTGCTGCGCACGTATGGGTAAGCGCAAGGTAACGCCTTCGTCGAAGATGGCTTGCAGGCTGTAATTTTTGAGGCGACCGATCATTATGCGTCCGGCTACTTTTTCAAGTCCGATACGGGTATAGATGCCACAAAAAGGCTGGGC
>CBIMFG010000438.1:0-4944 GCA_966243125.1 uncultured Niastella sp. | reverse complement strand
GAATGCGGTAATCGGCCTGGTGATAGAGCAAATAACCAAGTACCGATACTACATACAGGTGTATAGCCGGCACCACTTTGGCCTGGGGATATTCTTTATGAAAGATCACAAAGAACCACACAGCCATCAATGACCACAAAGCCCCTACGAACGCTAAGATGTGATTACGGGTGCGTGGCCTTATGATCCATTTGTTATAATAATACAGCAACACCAGTTCCAACACGCCCGCCAATACAAAAATAAAAGTGTGTTCATTGAATAATACAGCAGCCAGTAACCAAAAGGGTACCAGGGGCAACACGCGGTGCATAAAAAACAGGTGATCGTTTAACGGGTAGTTGGGGCGTTGTTCATCTTTTGTTCTTAACTCCCGCTCATGAAACATAAAGGCAGGAATGATCCACATACTTACGGAAAGACTTAATACCGCCAGTGTAGTAAACACAACGCGTGTTTTGCCATAAATGCCTTCGGGTTCAAACAGGCTTACAATAAGATCGCGCCCCTGCGACATTTTTGCCAACACCATCCAGAAGGCAATTAAAAACAACAGTTCGATACAGGCGTCTTTTATGGTTCGCCAAATGAGCACCGGGAGTATTTTAAGCAACTTCACCAGGAAAGGATCGGTGAGCTTAAAATTGTATTGCGTACATACAACATCTACATAAGCGGAAAAATCATTGTTGGGGTATACCATGGCTAATGATTTACGATCAATAAATGTGGGCCGGCAGGATACGCCAGGAGTGGATCGTGTGGGTGTTTGGTTACTGCAATTTAAGTTATTGCCATGGTATAATGGAACGTGGAAGTACGTAAAAAAAAAGCCTCACCCAAATGAGTGAGGCTTTGCTATATCAATGTTATACACTTAATTCCAACCGCCACCTAATGCCTGGTAAATGTTTACCATGGCTTTCATTTGCTGCATTCTGGTTTCCACCAATTCAAACTTCGATTCCAATGCATCGCGTTGGGTTAACAACACTTCCATGTAATCGGCCCGTGCATTTCTGAACAGGTCGTTTGATATGGTGATAGATTGGGTTAACGCATCCACCTGTTGGGCTTTGAGGTCGTAGCTTTTTGCCAGGTTACCGATCTTGGCTACCTGGTTGGCTACTTCCATATACGCGTTTACAATGGTGCGCTCATAATTATACACCGCTTGAATTTGCCGGGCGTTGGCATTTACATACTCTGCTTTGATGGCGTTCCGGTTTACCAATGGCGCTACCAGTTCACCCGCCAGCGAATACAACAACGATTCGGGCGTTCTGAACAAATAGGTTGGGCTAAACGCATTCCAACCTATACCGGCACTGATGCCTACTGATGGGTAGAACTTTGCTTTGGCCACCTGAATATCCAGTTTGGAAGCAGTTATTTCCAGCTCGGCCTGTTTAATATCGGGCCGGTTGCTTAACAACTGGGATGGTATACCCGCTTGTATAGTAGCTGGCAACGCTGCATTTAAAGATTGCGCGTTTCTTACAATGGGTTGGGGAAAACGGCCTAACAGGAAGTTGATGCGGTTTTCGGTTTCGGTGATCTGTTGCTGAATGCCGTATTGCAGGCTTTTGGTGTTGAACACCTCGGCCTCAAATTTACGCACCGCCAGCTCCGTAACCCGGGCCGCTTCTTTTTGTTGCTTTACTACTTCCAGCGCATTTGTTTGAATGGTGATATTGCTATCAACGATCTTCAACTGATTATCCAGCGCCAGTAATTCATAATACGAATTAGCGATCTCGGCAATCAATGAAGTGATCACAAAATTCCGGCCTTCAATAGATGCCAGGTATCTTGCTACGGCTGCTTTTTTTGCATTGTGCAGCTTGTGCCAGATGTCTGCTTCCCAGGTAGCATAGGCGCCAATCAGGAAATCAGGCAGCGGATCGGGCATTTCTTTACCGGGTTTTATTTCGGTGGTTGCATCACCAGCGCCCTGGCTGGTATAGCGGCCTACTTTTTCCACACCGGCGCCGGCCCGCACGCCAACGAAGGGGAGGTACTCCCCTTTTCTGGCGGTTATTTCGTTTTGGGTGATGGCTATCTCCTGTAAGGTAATGTTCAGCTCCTGGTTGTTCTTCAACGCGGTGTCAATAAGCGAAGCCAGGTTGGGATCGGTGAAATAGCTTTTCCATTTCACCGTTGCCAGATTAACGGTATCCTGGGTGTTGTTAAAACCCGCAGGCACCGATTTATTTTCTGTTCTTGTTGCTACAACAGGCATTTTGCAGGCGGCATACCCAAGGCAAACACACCCAATACCCAGTAGTTTTAATAGGTTACTTTTCAACATGATGATCGATTTCTTCTGTTAATGGATTATCGTCTTCGCCTTTTATAAGCTTGCGACCGGCAGCCAGTTTGGCAAACAGGTAATACAATCCGGGGATCACTATTACCCCGCCCAGTGTACCAATTAACATACCGCCTAATGCAGAGGAACCGATGGTACGGTTACCAATAGCACCGGGACCGGTAGCAATTACCAGCGGTATTAAACCGGCAATAAAGGCAAGCGAGGTCATAACGATAGGACGGAAACGCGTTTTGGCGCCTTCCATGGCCGCACGGAATACGGTCATGCCTGCCCGGTGTTTCTGCGCGGCAAACTCCACGATCAACACCGCGTTCTTACCCAACAAACCTACCAGCATGATCAAACCTACCTGGGCGTAAATGTCGTTTGCCAGGCCTGCAAACTTGATGAGCAGGAACGAACCAAACACCCCCGCCGGCAGCGACAGGATAACCGACAACGGCAGCAGGAAGCTTTCATACTGCGCCGCCAGGATCAGGTACACGAATAACAATACGATACCGAAAATGATCACCGCTTCGTTACCACGCGCCGATTCGTCTTTCGACAAACCTTCCCAGTCGATACCATAGCCACGGGGCAATGTTTTATCGGCCACTTCCTGAATGATCTTAATGGCCTCACCACTACTAATACCTGCTGCAGGCTCCCCGCGAATGGCCGAGGAGTTGTACATATTGTACCGGGTGATCTCATTCAATCCATGCGATTTTTTGATTGACATGAATGCTGAATAAGGCACCATTTCTTCGCGGTTGTTCTTTACATACAGTTTCAACAGATCATCGGGCAACGCACGGTATTCTGGTGATGCCTGCACGTACACTTTCAAAAAGTTACCAAACCGAATGAAACCCAGCTCATAGGTACTACCTATCAATATGCTCAGGTTATCCATGGCTTTGCCAATGGAAACGCCTTTTTGCATAGCAGCCTTGTTATCGATCTGCAACTCATATTGTGGATAGTTGGCACTGAAGAAGGTGAATAAACCGGTGAGCTCTTTGCGTTTTCTGAGCGCGGCCATAAAATCATCGTTCACCTTTTCCATGTCGGTATAGTTGTCGCTGTTGGTTTTGTCGAGCAAACGCAAGGCAAAACCGCCCGCAGCACCATAACCGGGTACGGCTGGCGGACCAAAGAACTCGATGGTAGCACCAGGTATTTCGTGACATTTTTCTTCCAGCTCTTTTATGATCTCCGTTACATTGTGTTTACGTTCGGCCCAGTCTTTCAAGCTCACAATACAGGTACCGGCATTGGAACCACGGCCTTCGGTCAATACCTCATAACCCGCCAGCGCCGATACGGATTGAACACCTTCTACGTGTTCGGCAATCTCCTGTACGCGTTTGGCCAGGTCGTTTGTTCTTTCGAGGGTTGAACCGGGCGGGGTTTGAATGATGGCATAGATCATACCCTGATCTTCACTGGGAATGAAACCGGTAGGCAGCGTTTTACCGATACCGAAAATACCAAAACACAAGGCGCCCAATAATACAAAGGTTACCAACCGGCGGCTTACGATCCGCTCCATAAAGCGGCTGTACCGGCCGGTGAGTTTTTCGAACCCACGGTTGAAAACACCAATGAACCAGTTGATGGGTGTTTTACGTTTGGGTTTACCATGCGTATTCTTTAATAACATGGCACACAATACCGGGGTAAGCGTTAACGCTACCACACCCGAGAGTACGATGGCTGTTGCCATGGTAATAGCAAACTGGCGGTAGAAGATACCTACGGGACCCGACATAAACGCCACGGGTATAAACACCGCCGCCATTACAAACGTGATGGCTACGATGGCCCCGCTTATTTCATGCAACACCTGTTTGGTGGCGCTGTAGGGCGACATATGCGTCTCCTCCATTTTAGCGTGCACCGCTTCAATAACCACAATGGCGTTATCAACCACAATACCTATCGCCAATACCAGCGCAAACAGGGTAATGAGGTTGATGTTTAACCCAAACAACTGCATAAAGAAGAACGACCCAATCAACGATACAGGTACCGCCAGGGTGGGGATCAATGTGGAGCGCCAGTCGCCGAGGAAGATGAACACCACAATGGCCACCAGCACGAAGGCTTCGCCCAGGGTATGCAATACTTTTTCAATAGAGGCATCGAGGAAGTTTGATACGTCGTAATCGATCTCATAATCCATTCCCGGCGGGAAGGATTCCTTTTTCAGTTCAGTGAGCTTTTCTTTGATGGCCTTGATTACATCCTGCGCGTTACTACCATAGGTCTGTTTCAATACCACGGCCGCAGAAGGGTGGCCATTCAGGTTTGAATAGATGTCGTAGAACTCACTTCCCAATTCCACATCGGCAACATCTTTCAGATAAAGGAGCTCGCCATCGGGTTTTGCGCGAATGATCACATTCTTATACTGATCGGGCTGGTTATACCGGCCCTGATAGGTTAATACATATTCCAATGCTTCGGAACGCTTACCATCGCTTCGGCCCAAACGACCGGGCGAACCAATGATACTTTGTTCACCCAGCGCTTCCATTACTTCATCGGTTGACACGTTGTAGGCGCGCATCCGATCGGGCTTTAACCAAATGCGCATGGCATACTGGCGGCTACCGAGGATC
>CBIMFG010000437.1:0-4953 GCA_966243125.1 uncultured Niastella sp. | reverse complement strand
GGGAGGGAAGAAGCGCTACCGTTGATTTTACGGTAAAGCAACCTGCACCGGTGATCACCAGTTTCAATCCTGGTAATGCGCCGGAAGGAGATACGATAACCATAACCGGTACCATGTTCACCAATATCAACGGTGTATTTATTGGCAGTGTAAAAGCTATTGTGGTTGATTCATCGAGCCGTACCCAGTTAAAAATAAAAGTACCTGCAGGCGCTGCTTCCGGGTTGCTTTCCGTAGTAACCTGGGGTGGTACAGCCTATAGTTCCGGCGCCCTTTCAATAGGAGAGCGGGCTTACCTGATCTCCGATTTTGATGGCGGCGGGCTGGCAGCCGATGGCAACTCCTGGTATTCTTACGGTGATATGGATTCGAAAACCGTTACCAATGCCAATCCAGCCCCTAAATCGGGAAACTTTTTAAAAGCGGTTTGTAAACAACCGGCTACAACTTCCTATGCGGGGGTTTCTACATTTGCCCTTAGCACCCCCAATCAAACCTTTGGCATGGCGTCTACCACAGGTAGCACTACCCTGAAGTTTGATGTTAACAACAATGGTAAAACAGCCACCGTACTGCAGGTAATTGTGCAGGAAACCACTACTGATGCCAATGCAACCAATTTTGCCACGAGTGTGCCCATAAATGGTACAGGCTGGAATACCATTTCCATTCCGCTTTCGCAGTTACTGAATAACTATGGCGGTGGTCCTCTGGCGCCCGATCCTGCAAAGATCACCAAAGTGAAGTTCCATTTTCAGAACTATAACACAGATCCGATGGAAGCAAACATTGACAATGTGCGGTTTGCTTATTAGAACTCTATAAACAAAAAACAATGAAACTAATCAATATATTATGGCCCTGTATGATGGTGGTTGCATGCATGGCCGGTTGTAATAAAAAGATCAATAATGATCCCGGCACTATTAAACCAGATCTTGAATTATCACTGAAAGAGGCCGCTACCTTTCCATTAGGCGTGGGTGTTGATTATGACCCATTTATGGCCAATGGTAATTATACCAATATTGTAAAAGCGCATTTTGACAATGCCACCGCGGGCTATGTAATGAAGCATGGCGCTGTAGTACAGGGCAATGGTACGTATAATTTCTCCCGGGCTGATGCTTTTGTAAATGCGGTAACAGGCGCAGGCATGAGTGTATACGGGCATACGCTGTGCTGGTACCAAAACAACAATGGCAACTGGTTACGAAGCCTGGTAACGGTGGCGCCCAACCCAAGCCTTATTACAGACGGTTCCTTTGAAACGGCAGGCAGTGGCGTTCCCTTTGCCAACTGGAGCGCCTGGAATGGGGGTTCCGTAGTAAGCGCAGGCACTGCAGCCGGCGAAACCTATGCCGGCTCCCGTTCATTAAAAGCCGCGCCGGCTGTAAACGGCGATCCCTGGTCGGTTCAGGTGGTAAGTAATGCTCTTCCTCTTACAAATGGTGTTGATTACAAAGTTCGCTTTTATGCCAAAGCAGCCATGGCAGGGGGAAAGTTCAGGTTATCAAATACGGGCGGCCCATTAGCGCAGTATTCAAACGATTACCAGATAACAACCAGTTGGGCGCCCTATGAATGGACATTTAAGACCAATGAAGCCAGCAAACAGATCTTATTCGATATGGGCTCCACTGCCAATACCTATTATGTAGACAGTGTGAGCGTAACCCTGGCCAATGCGCCCATTCCCAATTTTCCCGATCTGCAAAACCGTATAGATACTACCTTGAAGAGTTTCATCACCAGCATGGTTACCCGGTATAAGGACAAGGTACATGCCTGGGATGTGATCAACGAACCCTTTGATGACCTTGGTGTGGTTAGAAGCGGCACCAGCGCCAGCGATGCTTTTTATTGGGGCGATTACCTGGGCGACCGGGACGCTGCCAAAAATTTGCTTACAAACGGAGATAGTATGATAGCAAAGGCATTCCGGTATGCCCGGGCCGCCAACCCCACCGCCAAATTATTTTTGAACGACTATGCACATGAAACAAATACCGTTAAAATGGATAGCCTGATTGCTATTGTGGCGCGATTAAGAGCAAAAGGTGTTCCTATTGACGGGGTAGGGCTGCAATTTCATATGAACTACCTGGTGGCAAACACCGCCATTGACTATGCATTAATGAAAATGGCGAAACTGGGCCTGCTGGTAAAGATCACCGAACTGGATATCAGTGTAAACCTGGGCGATCAGCAGAATCCGCAAACGGCCAATTTCGTTTTGTCGCCCACCATGCTGCCGCAACAGGCCGCTAAATACAGGTATGTGGCGGAATCGTATATCCGCAATGTACCCGAAGCGCAACGCGCTGGTATAACTGTATGGGGGGTTGGCGATGCAGATTCCTGGTTACGCAACCGCACGCCTTACCATACCATAGATTATCCTTTGTTGTGGGATGATAATTATAATAGAAAAGAAGCCTTTAACGAGTTCCTGACCGGGTTGCAGTTACAATAAGATGTAAGAGGTAAGAGGTAGGAGGTTGACAAAGTTGACGGAGTTGATAATGTTGATATAGTTAACCCAGTTAACTATATCAACCCTGTGAACGCTATCAACTTCCTGCATTTTTGTATCTTTAGGCAATAACGATGCACCCAATGACAGCCAAAACATTCTTCCCTTCAATCGCTTTTCTGTTCATATGTAGTTTACATTCAATAGCTCAAACAGCTAAGGTCAACAACCCCATCGTAGCCGGTTTTTATCCCGATCCCTCAATTTGCCGGGTGGGCAACGATTACTACCTGGTTAATTCCACCTTTGCTTACTATCCCGGGTTACCCATCTTTCACAGCACCGATTTGGCCAACTGGGAACAGATTGGCTTTGCCATGGACCGGCCCGAGCAGTTAAACCTGGATGGCACCCATGTATCGGGCGGGTTGTTTGCACCCACCATTCGTTTTTATAAGGGCATGTTCTATATAACCTGTACCAACACCACCCATGGCGGCAACTTCATTATTACCGCAAAAAATCCCAAAGGGCCCTGGAGTAATCCTGTGTTCTTACCCAATGTAAAAGATATTGACCCCTCTTTGTTCTTTGATGATGATGGCAAAGTGTATATTGTTTACAACAGCTATGCACCCGATAAAAAACCGCAATATGACGGACACAGAACCATCAGGATGTACGAAATTGACTTGCCAACCCTGCAAACAAAAGGGGAGGAGATCACCCTCGTAAACGGCGGCTCTGATATTTCGCAAAAACCGGTTTGGATTGAAGGACCGCATATTTATAAATACAATAAGCTGTATTATTTAATGTGCGCAGAGGGCGGAACGAGTTATAATCACTCGGAAGTGATCTTTAGAAGTAAAAAAGTTGACGGGCCTTATGAACCGTACGCAGGCAATCCCATTCTTACGCAGCGCCAGTTAAGTGTAAACAGAAAGAAACCTGTTACCTCAACCGGCCATGCCGACCTGGTAACAACACCAGATGGAAGCTGGTATGCCGTGTTTTTGGGTTGCCGCCCTTTCAACGATGATAATTACAATACCGGCCGGGAAACTTTTATGGCGCCGGTTCACTGGAAAGATGAATGGCCAATTATTTTATCAGGCAATGAAACGGTTCCGGATAAAGTAACCATTCCCGGTGCTAGCGCTAAAAATCCATTGCCGTTTAGCAGCGATTTTCAATTCAGAGACAATTTTAAAAACACTGCTTTGAATAACCGGTACCAGTTTTTGCGTACGGTGCGTGAACCCTGGTATCACATCAACAGCATTGCCGGAACGCTTACCATACAATTAAAACCAGCTACCATTGCTGAGAAAGTGAATCCGGCATTTATTGGGTACCGCCAATCGCACCAGCGTGGCTATGCAAGCACGGCGCTTACCTTTACACCGGCCAATTCGAATGAGAAGGCCGGTTTGCTGGTGTTTCAGAATGAGAATCATTATTTCTACCTGTGCCAGTCGGTTGACAATAACCAACCCGTATTGCAATTGTATAAAGGACCAGGCAAAAATGGCGGTGAGCCTTTGCTGCTGAGCACGCTAAAAATTCAAACGAATGGCCAGCTGCCACTGCAGTTGAAAATTCAAACCAACGGCAATGCCTATTCTTTTTATTATGCAGAAAAAGGCAGCAACAGCTGGCGAACCTTCAAGGAAGGCATTGATGGTACCTTTTTGAGCACCCACAATGCCGGTGGTTTTGTAGGTTGTATGTATGCCATGTATGCCACCTCCAATGGAGCGCCTACCACCAACAGCGCGGTGTTTAGTTATTTTGAAAGCAAGGGCAATGATGATTAAATTATCTTGCCGGCCTGTGAATTCTTACTAATATGTTAAAGTACGTTAAATTTCGTAGATCTGGGGGTTTGGGTTTGTAAAACATAAGTATAGCACATACTTTTGATGCGTTAACCCAAACACCCTTATGTACCCAGTATGGCCGGCTACCAGAACATTACTGCTGATAGCAGTATGTTATTTTATTTGTATTCCAGCATTTGCCCAGCGAAATGTGATTCGGGGCAAGATCATAGACACCACTGAGAAAAAGGACCTGCATAATTCTATTGTTGCATTGATTGACCTTACAGATACCACGCTGTACAGATCTGTGCGCGCCAATGAGACCGGTGTGTTCGAGCTCACGCAAATACCCGCGGGCCGCTACACGCTTATGATCTCATATCCCAAAATGGCCGATTTTCTGCAGGACCTCACCATAAGCGATACTTCTAAAATTGATCTGAAAACCATTCCCATGACTTCCAAGGCCGATCTGCTGGCGGAGGTAGTGGTAAGGGCCGGGTACACCATGCGTATGCGGGGCGATACCCTGGAATACAATGCCGATAGTTTTGCCGTAAAACCGGGCGCCAATGTAGAAGAGATGTTGAAACGGTTGCCGGGTATCCTGGTAGATAAAGATGGAAAGATCATGGCGCAGGGAAAGGAAGT
>CBIMFG010000436.1:0-4963 GCA_966243125.1 uncultured Niastella sp. | reverse complement strand
CAATGGGAAAGAACAGGCTAAAGAAAATGGCCTGGGGGCTTTTAAAGATGGCCCGCAAGGTGGCCCTGCAAATAGCCCACATGGCCGTCCATTGGTTGTATTGACCCGACATAGTTTATCGTAAAAATTAGGCGCAAAGCTATCGCAATAATATTGAATATTGAATGTTCAATTTCCAATGTTGAAGGCTTAAAAACGCTCCCCTTCTTCATTGTATTTTAATTCGACATTCAATATTCAACATTTAATATTCAATATTTATTGAATGCTCATCTCAAACGGGATCCTCATTTGTGTAACCCCCATCATCCCTTTTACCCGCTTCATGGCCTGGTAGGTTTTCATGCCTTCCTCGCCTAATTCCTTTTGAATGGCCGATTGGGTATTGTCTTTTTCGTACCTGCCGAAAATAACATCCAGCACATTGTGGGCTTCGGGGTATTCGCGCAACCGGTAATCGCTGATTTTGGCCATACGGGCAGCGCAGGCAATGGCGTCATCGAGCCCGCCAAGGCGGTCAACCAGGCCCAGCTCCAGCGCGCGGGAACCGCTCCATACGCGGCCCTGCCCTATGCTGTCGATATAGCTCACGTCTTTTTTGCGGCCTTCGGCTACTCTTTGTTTGAAAGTTAAGTAAGTGGAGTCGATGCTGTTTTGTAACCACATGCGTTGTGCGGGTGTTAATGGTTTGGTGGCCACCAGCATATCTGCCTGGGGCGCTGTTTTTACCCCGTCGAAGGTTACGCCCAGTTTGTTGTTAAAGAATTTCTCCAGGTTGGGGATCATCGTAAAAACCCCAATGGAGCCGGTAATGGTATTGGTTTGTGCAAAAATGCTGTCGGCATTGCACGATAAGTAATAAGCGCCGGAAGCGGCCACATCGCCAAAGCTCACCACCACGGGTTTGCCGCCTTTACGGGCCAGGGTCAATTCGCGCCACATATTTTCGCTGGCCAGCGCACTGCCGCCACCTGAATTTATACGCAGCACAATAGCTTTGATGTTGTTATCGAGGCGGGCTTTTCTAAAAAGTTCGCGATAGGTAACACTGCCAATCATCTCGCGATCCCCTTTGCCATCTATGATATCGCCCTGGGCAAAAATAACCGCGATCTTGTCTTTGCCATCGCGTTTAAAATCCACCGCTTTGGCATATTTCTGCATGGTAATAAAATTGATCTTGTCGAGCTTTACACCGCCCAGCTTACTGGCAATCTCATTCTTTATTTCATCGTCGTATTTCAGCCCGTCAATCAGTTTATAGGTCACCGCATCTGATGCAAACTGGATCTTGTAGTCATTGGCGTATTGGCGCAGCGTAGCTGTATCCAGCTTACGGGCTTCGGCGGTTTGCAGCAATAAGCGGTTGTAAAAATCACCCAGCATAACCGATAACTGCAAGCGGTTGGCGTCGGTCATTTGTGTTTCGCGAAAGGGCTCGGTGGCGCTTTTGAATTTGCCCGCATAAAAGATCTGGGGTTCTATTTCCAGCTTTTGCAATAAGCCTTTTAAAAAGGCCAGTTGTACGGCATAACCCCGCCAGTCGACCCCGCCTTTGGGGTTACAATATATTTTGTCGGCAATATTTCCTACGGAATAACCGCCCTGGGTAATTACATCGCCATAAGCGTATATGAATTTGCCGGTGGTTTTAAAGTCAATAAGGGCATTGCGTATTTCCTGGCTGGCGCCCATGCCATTGGCATTGCTGCCACATTTGATGTAAATACCTTTTACAGCGCTATCTGATTTTGCATACCTGATCATGCGCAGCACATCGTACAGGCTGGGCAGGTCGCCATCTTCCTTATCTGAAAAACGGGCTAATGGATTTTCCACACCAATTTCAGGGTACGAACGGCCCAGGTCAAGCACCAACACGGCCTGCGCCCCGGTAGTTACCTTTTCCGAGGAGGCCAAACCGGTTATCAAACCCACAAAAACGAAGAACAAAATCACGCATAACACAACGAATGCCAGGAACGATGCCAGGAATATTTTAAAAAAGCTCTTCATTAACAAATTTATTTTAAACGAAATTCAAAGATATTTGACCCTTCGAGGGAATGCAATATATGAATAAAGTCTTTTTACTGATAGGCGGCAATATGGGCGACCGGTTGCAAAACCTGCACCAGGCCATTGCCCTTATATCGGCTACCTGTGGGCCGGTAATACAACAATCGGCCGTGTACGAAACTGCTGCCTGGGGCAAAACCGATCAGGCTGCATTTTTAAACCAGGCGTTGCTGTTAACTACGTCGTTAACGCCACAGAAGCTTATAACCACCCTATTATCGGTTGAAGAAGAAATGGGCCGGCTCAGAATGGAAAAAAACGGGCCGCGGGTGATTGATATCGATATTATTTTTTACAATGATGTGGTGATGCAGGAGCCTCACTTAACCATTCCCCATCCGCAATTGCAGAACAGGCGTTTTGTGTTGGTGCCGCTGGCAGAAATAGCGGCGGGGTATGTGCATCCTTTACTGCATAAGACCATTGATGAATTGCTGAAGGAATGTAAAGATGAGTTGGCGGTAGCAATTTTCAGAAATGAAGAATGAGGAATGAAAAATTAGAAATGAAAAAGGGAATACAAAAAATATTGAATATTGAATGTCCAATGTTCAATGTCGAAGTAAAATACAGCTTTATTTCCGGTTTGCCGCGACGGCTTACAGCTTAAAGCTTGCGGCTTGTAGCCGATTCACCATTCACCATTGACCATCGACTATTCACACATGAAATACCATTTCATCACCATAGAAGGAAACATTGGCGCGGGAAAAACAACGCTGGCGAATTTGCTGTCGAAGCATTACAATGCGCGGCTGATACTGGAAGAATTTGCCGACAATCCTTTCCTGCCCAAATTCTATGAGAACCCGCAACAATATGCGTTTCCGCTGGAACTGTTCTTTATGGCTGAACGCTATAAACAGCTGAAGGAATTGATTCATACCAGCGATATGTTTCAGCGTACTACCATAACCGATTACCTGTTCACCAAATGCCTGTTGTTTGCCAAGATCAATTTGCCCGAAGAAGAATACCGGCTGTATCAAAAACTATTTGAGATCATTCATCAGCAACTGGTGCAACCAGAATTGCTTATTTATCTGCATGCACCGGTAGAACGTTTACAGCATAATATAAAAAAGCGTAACCGTAGTTACGAACAACACATTCCCAACGAATACCTGTTGAATATTCAGCAAACCTATACGCATTACATAAAGCAGCATAATATTAAAACCCTGATCGTTGATGCCAGCAATGCCGATTTTTTGGGCAATCCCAAACATTTGCAGGTGATCATTGATGCGCTTGACCAGGACTATGAGCCAGGACAGCATTATTTTACGTTACCGTAGAAGGCAGCTACAAGCTTCAAGCCGCAAGCTATTAGCAATACACCGCATCGCGGCAACAAAGAACTCAGAACAAAGAACTCAGAACCTGGAACCTGGAACTCTAAACCATCAATATTCAAACTTACGTAACGTTGGCGCCTTAAACCACATAGCTCCCACTACCAGCAACGTCATGGCGCCGCCAAAGATCACAGAAGGAACGATGCCTAATAATTTGGCAGCCGCGCCGCTTTCAAAAGCGCCGATCTCGTTGGAGGAGTTAATGAACATAGAGTTTACTGCAGATACACGCCCGCGCATTTCATCGGGCGTTTTTAATTGCAGAATGGTGCCCCGTATTACCACACTAATGCCATCGAGCGCACCGCTCACCAGCAAAGCAAAGAAGGAAAGCCAGTAGATGGTGGAGATGCCGAAAGTAATAATGCTTACTCCAAAACCGGCTACCACCAGCAACAATATGAGACCTTGTTTTTTACGAAGCGGAAAAAAGGTGAGTGTTAAGATAATGATCATGGAGCCGATATCAGCCGCAGCATTCAACCAGCCAAAACCAATGGCGCCTACATGCAAAATATCACCCGCAAAAAACGGGATCATAGCAGTAGTGCCACCAAATAAAACCGCCAGCATATCGAGCGATAAAGCGCCCAGCAACTCTCTTGTTTTAAAAACATACCGCACCCCTTCCTTTACACTTTCCCAGGTAGCTTGTCCTTTATTGCTATGTACAATGGGTTTGCGTTCTACCTGAAACAACGCAATAGCGGCAATAGCAATGTACAGCATGATCAGCATAAAGGTGCCGGTATAACCGGTATAGGCAACGAGAAAGCCGGCAGAAGCGTGTCCCAATACAGACGCTGTTAACCAGGTAGTGGAGCTCCAGGTAACCGCATTGGGTAAAATTGTTTTGGGCACCAGTTGGGCTAAAATAGAACTCGTGGCCGGGCCGGAAAATGAACGCACCACACCGGTACAAAACATGACTCCGTATATAGCAAACTGAACAAATTTCTTGCCCAGGCTTAACTCCGTATGTTGAAAAGTAATAAACAAAAAGGCTGCAGAACAAATGAAATAAAACACCAGCATTCTTAAAAGCAGGGTGCGTTTGTCGCTTTTGTCAACCACGTGGCCTGCATATAAGGCCAGCGAAATAGCAGGAACGGCTTCAGATAATCCTACAAAGGCAAGCGCCAGCGGATTTTTTGTGAGCTGGTACATTTTCCAGCCTATTACGGTAGCAATCATACGCATACCCATAATGAAAAAGAACCGCTGAATAATAAACAGGCGAAACTCTTTTATGCGTACTGATACAAAGGGACTTCCAGGATCATTGGCTACCGGATCGGCTGACATGCTATAACAATTTGATGTTCAGGCGCAAAAATAAGTTGAAAAGTTGATAGATCAACCAGGTTAATCAGTTGACATGTTGACGGGTTAACAGGTTTTTTAAATTATATATACTTATGCAGATCAGCAAACAGTTAGTCTTTTAACTTGTTAACCTTTCAACTTGTTAACTTTTAAACGTAATTTCAACATCCGTTAAAATAATACAATGGCAAGCATTATAG
>CBIMFG010000435.1:0-4965 GCA_966243125.1 uncultured Niastella sp. | reverse complement strand
CACCGAAGACGAGGATGTTAAACTAAAGAAACAGCCCATTCGCCTCAATTATAAAAAGCTGAACGAGAACAATGGTATAGCCCCATATTTTCTTGATGTGATCCGTGACGATGTAAAAAAGTGGTGCAACGAGCATAAAAGACAGGATGGCGAAAATTACGACATTTACGAAGATGGCCTGCATGTGTATACGACCATCAATCCCCGTATGCAGTTGTATGCAGAAGAGGCAGTGGCCAAACACTTACCTGTATTGCAACGCGCACTGGCCAGCCAGGCGGCGTTAAAAAACGACGCGGTTTGGAAAGGCCATGAAAATGTGCTGGAAAGCAACATGCGTAACTCCGACCGCTGGCGCAACCTGAAAGCTGAAGGGTTAAGCGAAGCGGAGATCAGGAAATCATTCAAACAGAAAGTGCACATGAAGGTGTTTGCCTGGAACAGCAAACGTGAAAAGGATACCATCATGACGCCGCTCGATTCCATCAAATACCATCGCGAAATGCTGCAAACCGCCTTTATGGTTACCGATCCTATGAACGGTCAGGTAAAGGCGTGGGTAGGCGGTATCGACTTTAAAAACTATAAGTTCGACCATGCCAACCTGAAAACAAAACGACAGGTAGGTTCTTCCATAAAACCATTTTTATACGCACTGGCTATTTCAGAATATGGCTTTACGCCAGAAACCATGTGCGAAGCCACCCAGCAATATTTTCCCGGTTCAGGTTATGTACCAGCAAAACCAAACCCCAAAATAAGCGGGATGCGCACCATGGCTACCGGTTTGGCCTATTCTATAAACGAAGTAGCTGCTTACATCATAAAGCAAACCACGCCCAAACGCTTTGCCGAGTTCATACATGAGATCAACATTCCTACCAAGGTGCAGCCCTACCCTTCTATTAGTTTGGGTACCTGCGAGCTGTCGTTGTATGAAATGATGTGGGGTTACAGCATGTTCCCAACAGGTGGATTTAGTATAAAACCGGTATACATTACCCGTATTGAGGATAAGAATGGTAATGTGCTGGCCCGTTTTGATACAGAACGCAAAGAAGTGATCAGTCAGGGAACAGCCTATACCATGGCCCGCATGATGCAGGGACCTGTTGATTTTGGTACGGCAGCCGGCTTACGCGGCCGCCTGGGCGTTTCAGAAATGGGCGGTAAAACCGGTACTACCAATGATAACTCCGATGCCTGGTTCTTTGGTTATACGCCACAGTTACTGGCCGGTGTTTGGATCGGTTGCGATGACCGCTTTATTCGCCTCGAAGGCGGCCTCGGTTATGGTGGCGCTGCGGCACGACCAATTTGGGAATCCTTCTTTGCACAGGCATTTGCCGATAAAACATTGGGCCTCGACAGAACAGCCAAATTCGTAGCCCCTGAGAACATGCGCAACGAATCGTTCTCAGATGCTGGATATATAAGTCCAACACTACCGCCCGGCGCCGAATGGTCGGATGTGGGCAATGGTGCTGCCGCCGACTACCTGGGCAAACCCGATCCCCAAAGCATTCCTACAGAATCTAAAGAGGCTATGGAAGAACAAAAGGTGTTGAAAGAAGCTACCAGCACCAAGAACCAGATACCTAAAGACACCGCCTTACCAGCCGATGAAAAGAAAAAGAAAGGGTTCTTTAGAAGATTGTTTGGCGGTAAGAAAGATCAATAGACAATTGGCAATAAATACTTTTCCCTGGTTACCGGATACCGGTTACCGGGGATTTTTTTTACCTGTTACAAGTTGCAGGTTGCAAGGGCTTAATTGGCAGCAGGCTGAGTTATAGACAGGGTTCACGAATTTCAAGGCCCCTGAAACCTGGAACCTGGAACTTTTCATTCCGGCAACCATCCCGCCCTATTACCACATAACCCACTCTTTTACTACAGATGTAAATTTCAGTCATAGGCTTTGAAATACTCCGTAGCTTATATTTCAAACCTAACTGACATGAAAAAGATACTGATTGCTTGTATTGCCCTCACCGGCTATATTGCTTCTTATTCACAGTTATTAACGCTGCCTAATGGCGGTAATAAAAAAGCTATGGTGGGCGAACGCATCGGTATTACCGATGTTACTATTAATTACAACCGGCCGGGTGTAAAAGGCCGCGAAGGAAAGATCTGGGGCCAACTGGTACCCAAAGGCTTTACCGATCAGGGTTTTGGCACCAGTAAAGCAGCTCCCTGGCGGGCCGGCGCCAATGAAAATACCACCATTGAATTTTCAACCCCGGTAAGCATAGAAGGGCAGGCGTTGCCAGCCGGTAAATACGGTTTCTTTATTGCTTACGATCCTGCCGAATGCACCGTTATCTTTTCAAAAAACACTACTTCCTGGGGCAGTTTTTATTACGATGAAAAAGAAGATGCCTTACGCGTAAAAGTAAAACCACAACCCATTGATCAAAGCGTTGAATGGTTAACGTACGACTTTGAGAACGAAACCAACACCGGCGCTACGGTGGCATTGGTTTGGGAAAAACTAAAGATCCCTTTCAAAATAGAAACCGATTATAACAACCTGCAGCTGGAATCATTCAGGCGCGAGCTGCGCAGTGAAAAGGCATTCAATCCCGGCTGGCAAAGCTACAATCAGGCCGCACAGTTCTGTTTGCAAAACAACATCAATCTGGAAGAAGGCATGCAATGGGCCGATAATGCCATCAACCTGCCATTTGTTGGTCAAAAGAATTTTGTTACGCTTTCCACCAAAGCCAACTTTTTAAAGAAGAACGGCAAAGACGCAGAAGCCGATGCACTCATGAAAGAAGCATTGCCCATGGGTACCGTTACGCAATTGCACAACTACGCCCGCCAGTTATTACAACAGAAAAAAAGCAAAGAAGCCTTTGAAGTGTTTAAAATAAACTACGATAAAAACCCCAACGAATTCACTACGCAGATAGGCATGGCCCGGGGTTATTCTGCCGTTGGTGATTATAAAAAAGCATTGAGCTTCGCGCAGAAAGCCCTTCCCAAAGCACCGGATAATGGGAATAAGATGAGTGTGGAGAAGATGATTGTTACGTTGCAGGAAGGGAAGGATGTTAATTGAAGCTGACCAGTTGATTAGTTAACCAGTTGACCAGTATGTTACCAGTGTTTACTCGTCAACTCATCAACAGGTTAACTGATCAACTAAAAAAGCCACTGAAAAAATCAGTGGCTTTTTTATATACTTAAGTAAGCTTATTTACAACCTAACAACTCACATAGTTTCGCATCCAACTCATGCCCCCTCAAATTCTTACCAACAATCTTTCCGTTAGGATCAATGAGGTAGTTCTGCGGAATGCTTTCGATCTTATATTTTTGGGCTACTTCATTTTGCCAGAATTTCAGATCGCTTACTTGTGTCCAGGCCAGTCCATCGTCTTTTATAGCCTGGATCCAGGGTTCGCGTGATTTGTCGAGCGAAACACCCAGTACGGTGAAATTCTTGCTTTTAAACTTGTTATACGCGGTAACAACATTAGGGTTTTCCATGCGGCAGGGTTTGCACCAGCTGGCCCAGAAATCAACCAGCACATATTTACCTCTGAATGAAGTAAGCGATACTTGCTTACCGGTTGTATCAGCTTGGGTAAACTCGATGGCTTCACTACCCACGGCGCCTATTTTGCTGTCGGCAATGGTTTCCAGTAACAGTTTACCATAGAAACCCTGTTGAACAGCAGGCGTTAATTGGTTATACCTTTTTTCCAGTAAAACCGGGTCCTGCTCCAGTTCGCGGGTAACCATCAGTAAGAAAGGCGCTACCGGCGAAGCCTTTTTCTCCACAACAAATTTGTCGATGGCGGTCACTGCTGCGTCATAAGCTTTTTTATAAACGGCTTGCAGGGAGTCGCTGGATTTTTGACCATATAGCTGCTGGTTCAGCTGTGTAAGGGTTTGAAACAAGGGGTTGAATGTCTTTTGAAATTCAACAAAATCAGCATGGGTTGGTGAACCCTTTACATCAAACTGTTGTACGTTCTTGATATCGCCATTTATAGTAACATTGTCATTGCCAATAAATAATACCGACTTTTTACCAGCAGTAGCAACATTAAAGTTCAATTGATACAGGTTTGGTTCTACTACCGTGCCTTTTAGTACAAAGGCGCCCTTGGTTACATGACCTCTTGCAATGGTATCAGTAGGCTTGCTCATATCTACCAGAGATACATTGGCATTTTCAGTTAAACCGGTGATGGTGCCGGTAATAACAAATCCCTTTTGCTGCGCCATTGCCACAACAGGTATCAGAAACAGTGCTGCTATCAGCTTCTTCATAATTACTTTTTATTGGAGTGTCGGTTTTGTAAAATACTTACTACCTGTTGCAATGTATAACCTTTTGCGTTAAGTAAAACCAAATAATGGAAGAGCAGATCGGCCGCTTCGTTCAAAAAAAGGTCTTCGTTACTATCTTTTGCCTCAATAACCAATTCCACTGCTTCTTCGCCCACTTTTTGGGCAATTTTATTGATGCCTTTGTTAAAAAGCTGTTTTACATACGATTTCTCATCTTCGCTTTTCTTACGCAACTCAATGATATCCTGTAAGTAATATAAAAAGTCTTCGGAATGGTTGCGCTCGCTCCAGCAGGTATCGGCACCGGTATGGCAGGTGGGTCCTAATGGCTGAGCCTTAATGAGTAAGGTATCGTTGTCGCAATCGCTCAATATTTCCTTTACCAACAGGTGGTTACCACTCTCCTCGCCTTTTGTCCACAGGCGTTTTTTGCTGCGGCTGAAAAAGGTCACTTTTCCCTCGCTCATGGTTTTGTGCAGGGCTTCTTCGTTCATAAAACCCATCATCAATACCTTGTGTGTAACAAAATCCTGAATGATGGCAGGCACCAGGCCATCGCTGTATTTGTTAAAATCTACTTTCATTTGAATGGTCGTTAAGCTGGTCTAACGGCAATTTGTTTCTGCTGCAAATATCCTTTTAAATCGGGAATTG
>CBIMFG010000434.1:0-4971 GCA_966243125.1 uncultured Niastella sp. | reverse complement strand
CTTTGCATAATGTTGTTCAGCAAACCTGTGCGGCGAATAACATTTTCAACCAGTACCTGCAACGTAACATTGGGTACTGAGGCAATAATGCGTTCCAATGATTTGGTAGCCAGTTGCAGACCGGGATGCAATCCCTTGCTGAACAGATCAGCTGGCGGGGTATTGTTCTTGTCATACAACAAACGGCGCAACGAGGTTTTGTTATTTCCAAATGCCCGGTCGGCCACTTCAATACTTAGCTTGGCAATTTCAATGGGTGGTATGTTAAACCAGTCGAAATGCAGGATCTCAAACAACATTTCATCACCGCCATAAGGAATATCATGTTCGGCGGCAATGTATTTGATGAGCAGAATTATTTTTCTGGCGAATGGCTCCGTCAATAAGTTCAAATGACGTTTGCTGTAAACCGGTATGTTCAGTGTTTTGAAATACTGGCTTAATTCTTCTCCATATTTATTTTCGCGGTAAATGATGCTGATCTTGCCAGGCTGTATGCCCTGGGCTAATAACTCCTGCACCTGCAGGGTCAGGTCCACCATTTCGTGCCGCTGTGTTTCGTATTCTTTTATAGCAGGAATGGCATCTGTTGGTTCCAGCGCAAAAAAGCGCGGATGCGATGATTTGAGGTTTTTGCTAAGTCCTTCAATTTGTTTTACCAGCCGCTCCTGATTGTTGTTAATGAGCGTCATGGAAATATCCAGAATGGGTTGGGCCGACCGGTAATTGTTGGTAAGCACAACCGTAAGCAGGCTTTCCCGGTACGAGTTGGCAAACTGCAACATGTTCTCAACGTTGGCGCCCTGAAAGCGGTAAATACTCTGATCATCATCACCAACCACAAAAATGTTGGGTGTTTCCCAATAGCTGATCAACAGTTTAACCAGTTGGTTTTGCGTACCGCTGGTATCCTGAAATTCATCAACCAGAATATAGAGAAATTGTTCCTGGTAGCGGTTCAACAGTGCTGGGTTTTCTTCAAAAGCCTTGATCACCCAGTTGATCATATCATCAAAATCATACCGGTTGCGGTCGCGCATCAGTTTTTGAAAACGATCAAATTCGTTTACCGCAGCCCGCAATTTTTCCATCTTCTCCTTTTCTTCCTCAAACTTGTCTTTCTTCAGATCGCCGGCTTTAAAGCTTTTGTAGGCCCGTTTGTAAACGAAATCATCTTTGAAAGGCAATTCGGCCAGCCAGGCGTCAATGCGTTCGTTGATAAAAGCGGGTGTCCAGCCTTCGCGTTTCATGGTACTGAAAAGCGATTGCAGGTTATGTATTTCGTAGTACACATCGCCCCGGTAGCGTTTGAGCGGATGGTTCTTGGGAAAAGTATCGATCAGGTTTTTGAACAACTCAATTCTTTCCAGGTCAGAAATAGGGTCCAGCGCCGTTTTCTCAAAAAGCGACAGGTTCTCCTGAATAATATCGTTGCAAAAAGCGTGAAACGTATAAATGCCTACGCGGTAGGCGTCGGGACCAATAAATTGTGACAAACGCCGGCGCATAGCCACCACGCCCGCATCGGTATAGGTTAAACAAAGGACGTTCTGGGGTTGGGAATCAGTATCCAGCAGTATTTTGCCTATGCGGCTGGCCAGAATTTGCGTTTTACCAGTGCCGGGGCCGGCAATAACCATAACAGGGCCTTCAATAGTATCGACAGCAAGCCTTTGCTGAGGGTTCAGCTTCTGGTATTCTTCAACAAATCTCTGATTAAGGCGCTCCCGGTTCACGCTCATTATACAAAGATAACGAACGGTCAATAGATACTTTACCGCCCTAATATGTAAACGCCCATATGTTCAAAAACAGCTGCTAAATGTGCACAAAAATTTAGCGTTTACGTGACCAAATGATCCGTTTTCACTGATTTTACCTCATTTTCGTGTACCCGATACGCCTGTTTCCACTAAGGAGAAACTATTAGTACTTGATAATAAATAGCTTATGTGGCAAAGAATTATAGGGGTTTCGAGGGGGGAATTGTTCTTTTTTTGGGAATAAAATCAAAATTCCTGCGTTTCTAACATTACAGATTTTCACTATAATGAAAAACCAACACCCTTTAAAAATATTTATCCTTGAAGACGATGTATGGTATGGCTCCATGTTGCAGCACTACCTGGCGCTTAACCCCGATTATGAGGTTAAACGTTATCACAATTGCAAGGATTTCTTTAACCACCTGCATGAACGGCCCGAAGTAGTTACGCTCGACTATTCCATGCCCGATATGGATGGCAGTGAAGTGCTGAAAAAGATCAAGGAAGTAGACCCTGGAATTCAGGTGATCATTATTTCGGGTCAGGAAGACATTAAAACAGCCATCAACCTTATTAAGAACGGGGCTTTTGATTACATTGTAAAAGACGATGACGCTAAAGACCGGTTGTGGAACAGCCTGTTGCATTTAAAGGAAATTGATGGGCTGCGTAAAGAAGTGGAGCACCTGAAAGAACAGGTTGGAAAAAAGTACGATTACTCGAAATACCTGATAGGTAAAAGTCCGGTTTTTGAGAAGGTGTTCAGTTTAATTGAAAAAGCCTGCAAAACCAACATAACTGTTTCGGTTACCGGCGAAACCGGTACGGGTAAAGAAATGGTGGCGCGTGCTATTCACTATAATTCCGACAAAAGCAAAAAGCCGTTTGTTGCGGTGAATGTGGCGGCCATTCCCCGCGAGCTGATAGAAAGTGAATTGTTTGGGCACGAAAAAGGGGCATTCACGGGCGCCATTACACGCAGAATAGGTAAATTTGAAGAAGCGCATAACGGTACACTTTTTTTAGATGAAATTGGCGAACTGGATATTAACCTGCAGGCCAAATTGCTGCGCGTGTTACAGGAACGGGAAATAACCCGGGTGGGTGGAAATGAAGTAGTGCCGATAAATGTACGCATCATTGTTGCTACGCATAAAAACCTGTTGGAAGAAGTGCAGGCCCGGCGATTCAGAGAAGACCTGTATTATCGTTTAATAGGATTGCCTATAAATATACCACCGCTGCGCGAGCGTGGAAACGATATTGTTATACTGGCCAAGCATTTTATGGACCAGTTTTGTAAAGAAAACAATACCGATAAAAAATTACTGTCGCCCGAAGCGCAGCAAAGATTATTGCACCATGCATTCCCTGGTAACGTGCGCGAATTAAGGTCGGTAATTGAACTGTCGGTTGTAATGGCCGATGGCGATACTATTTTACCCGAGCACATCACCCTTAATTCCAATTCCTCGGTAAACGACCTGATGAATAAGGACAGGACCCTGAAAGAATTTGAACTACAGATCATACAACACTACCTCGACAAATACGACAAAGACGTATTGCTGGTAGCCAAAAAGCTCGACATAGGTAAATCAACTATATACCGAATGATTCAGGCTGGTGAATTAAACGCCCGGTAAAAATGGATCCGTGCCATGAAACCGTTGAAAAACATACAGAAGCAAGCTACGCATACGCCGTCTTCATTTTATGAAGAGGTGTTGATGAATATACCTGCAGATATTGCAGTGTATAATACCAAAGGCGACTTTCTGTTTGTTAATGCTCCTCTGCCCCAACATCCGCCCGAAATGGTTCTGCGGCGAAAAGAGATGATAGAAGAGGCTGTACAAACCAGGCAGTTGCAAAAATGGGAAGAACGGTTTGAATACCCCGACGGACAGGTTAAATACCACATCAGACATATACAACCGGTATTGGATGAGCAGGAACAGGTAAAATGCTGCATTGCATATAGTATTGAGGTAAGTGAGCAAAAGCGGGCAGAGGAATATATACAATTAAGTGAGAAGAAGTACCGCGATCTGTTTAATTACAGTCAGGCCTGGATCTGTACGCATGACCTATTTGGCCGGTTATTATCGGTTAACCCCGCTGCCAGCCTGGCGTTGGACTATACCGCAGGCGAAATGGTAGGCCGGGAATTAGTGGAATTTATACCCGAAGAAGACGACGCGCTGTATGAATTGAACTACCTGCAACCTATACTGCAGAATGGCAAATCGGAAGGCGTGTTCAGGATACAGGGAAAAACCGGTAAGGTTATTTATTTGCTGTATCAGAATTATAAGATGGATGTTCCCGGTATAGAGCCTTATGTAATAGGCTTTGCCCAGGATATTTCAGACAGAATAAAAGTAGAACGGGAATTACGGGAGGCAAAAAAACTTACAGAAGAAGCCGCCCGCGCCAAAGAAGTTTTTCTGGCCAATATGAGCCATGAAATACGAACACCCATGAACGGGGTATTGGGCATTGCAGGTTTGCTGGCAAAAACTAATTTGGATGACCAACAGCAGAATTATTTGCGATTGATTCAGAATTCCGCCAATAATCTGTTGTTACTTGTGAACGATGTGCTTGATCTTGAAAAAATTATTTTAGGCAAACTGCAGTTTGAACATGTAGTTTTTTCGCTGGCCGATCGCATTGAGCTTTGTTTACAGTCGTTTCTTTATAAAGCCGAAGAAAAAGATATTGGGTTGGTGTATGAGAATTTGCTGAGCGAAGACCTGATTGTACTGGGCGACCCATACCGGTTAAGCCAGGTTATGAATAACCTGATTAACAATGCGCTGAAGTTTACTGAAACAGGCACTGTAACCATTGAAACCCGTTTACTAAATAAAAGTGGTAACGAAGCCCGGATAGCTTTTACCGTAAAAGATACCGGAATTGGCATAACCGAAAGTCAGCTAGGATTGATTTTTGAGCCATTTATGCAGGCGCATGTAGCCATTACCCGCACACATGGGGGAACCGGCCTGGGATTAAGTATATGCCGGGAATTAATAACCCTGATGGGCGGCGAATTAAAAGTTGACAGCGAGGCTGGAAAAGGCTCATGCTTTAGCTTTGAATTACCCTTTGCAATTAGTTCATCTAAACTCAACCAGTTAACTGTGTCACAAGACCTGAATTATCAAAGCCTGGGCAACAGGTCTGTTTTGGTGGCCGA
>CBIMFG010000433.1:0-4974 GCA_966243125.1 uncultured Niastella sp. | reverse complement strand
TCTGTTGTTATCAAAGGCAATTCGCCAAACTGAATAACCAGTGTTGAGTAATAATAAGCCCGCAGCAATTTGGCTTCTGCCACCAGCGTAGCAATGTCAGACGCTTTACCATCTGTTAAATTGGGCGCCAGCTGAATGGTTTTGTTACAATCCTTGATAGAACCCCAGGCATAGTTCCAGATGTTATTCATCAAACCAAAACTAACAGTAAGGTCCTGGTAGTAGATCACTTCTTTGTAAGTAAGGTTGCTTGGCGGAGTTGTCCATATATCGGTTCCTACTTCAGAACAAATGCCATAGGGCATACTGATAAGGGTACCCCAAAGGCCGGTATAACAGTTGTTTTGAAAGGCTTTCCAACCATCGAACTTAGTAAGCACATCCTGCTCCGATAAAGAAACCGGGTTGTATTCATCCAGCTTGCAAGCGGTAACGGAAAGTGCAATGGTTAAACCAAAGAGGGATTTATATAATAAACTTTTTATGTTCTTAATTTTCATATAACGCTGTTTTTAATCATTCATCAATTAGAATGTTACATTCAGGCCCACCACAATTTGTTTCGTTAATGGATAGCTGAGATCACCGTTCATTTCAGGATCATATTGTTTCAACAAAGGGCTCTTTGCAAGAACCAAAGGATTGGTAATAGTACCATAGATCCGGAACTTTTGGAGCGACAGCTTTTTTATAAGATCGCGGGGCATGTTGTAACCAAGCGTGATATTTTTTATTTTGAAGAAAGATCCATCTACATAGTTCAAACCAGAGAAACCGAGTAATGTTCCTGAACCTTCCAGATAATTCATAACAGGGAACTGGTTCGATGGATTGGTGGGTGTCCAGTAATTAAAATACTCAGGTATTGTTCTGGAAGGACTTGCATTTGCGGCAAATCCGTTCGGTTGATACCAGCCCAACATATTGTAACTGATGGTTTGTCCCCACCTGAAATAGGAGTATACGCCCAACTCCCAGTTCTTGTAAGTGAAACTGTTCTGGAATCCCATTGACCAGTTGGGCGAGTTATGTCCTACTATCTGGTAATCGTTGGCGCTGTAGGTATACGTATTTTTAGCGGCAGTGAGCGAAGAATTGAATTTCTGCGCAGCAGACAAATCGGTATAATAGTAATTGATGTTACCGGTTGCATCTGCTTTTGAATACACCCCTTCTGCCAGGCGCGTCATACCAGGTACATTCACGTTAATGTCACCAGGACGTCTGCCAAATGCAGCCGCATCTTTTTCCTGACCTATCTGCCAAATGCCATCTATTTTATAGTTACGGAAAGAATTTACAGGCTGGCCAATAGTAAACGTGTATTGGGGGTTATCGGCATTGGTAATGTTATTGGCAACACCACCTGTTAAAGCCAGGATCTTTTCTTTATTATAAGAGAAAGCGATCGCTGATGTCCAGTTGAAATCTTTGGTAACAATGTTACGGGTGTTTAATGCCAGCTCAATACCCTTGTTCTGCGTTTCGCATATATTGAGATTGGTTTTATATTGTGCTGCAGCGGTGTATTGTCCGTAAATGATAGGCGCTACCACACTGTAAATAACACCTTTGGTTTTTGTATTATAAACATCCAACGACATGTCGATACGGTTGTTCAGGAATGCCGCATCCAAACCAATGTTGGTATTGTATGATTTTTCCCAGCCCAAATTGGGGTTGGTAAGATAGGGAGAGTTGCGGTAAATGGGCACGGTTACACCACCCAATGACATGGAGCTTGATTCCAGGCTGTTCTGTGAGCTATAGGCCGGAATTTTAGCAGTACCAGCCACACCCCAGCCTACACGCAATTTAGCACTGTTCAACCAGCTTTTTGTTGCATCCATGAACGACTCGTCGGAAATGCGCCAGCCGGCTGAAACGGCCGGGAAGTTATCCCAGCGGTTATCTTTATATAATACAGATGAACCATCGCGACGCACCGAAGCAGAAAACAGGTATTTCCCTAAGTAAGAATAATTTAAGCGACCGATAATACCAAACGTTTTCGCCATAGAATAAGAGCTGGTGGCAGTGGTGTTTACATCGCCTGTAAACTTGTACCATTTGAAATTGTTCGACACAATGTTGCTTTGCAACATTTTCGTATAGGTAGATGAGCTATCGAGCCAGGAAGTAATACCTGTGATGGTAAAGGAGTGATTGTTCGCTATTTTAAAATTATAGGTCACGATGTTCTCCCAATTGTAACCGGTGCGGCGGTTCTGATCAACCGTAGCTTTGGCGATGTTGGCATTGGCATAGGTATAATTTACAGAGCCTATACCATCGAACGTGTAGGTGTTATTAAATTGCAGAATGGTGCCCAAACGGCTTAAAATGCTCAACCCTTTCAATGGCCTGATCTCGATATAAGGATTCAAAAACAATTTCAGGTTGTTATCAACATTACCATACACGCCGGGCTGCTGGTTCAGCAACAGGTTATACACGTTATTACCAAGGTTGGTATTCAAAGTACCATCATCATTATAGGGTTTCACCAGTGGATCGGTTACCAGCGCGTTCTCCAGTTTATCCTGCGCTTTATTTCTTTCTACATATGAAGCAGTAAGGTTGGCGCCCACAGAAACAAATTCCTTCACTTTATGGTCAATGCGCATAGTAGTTGAATACAGCTTATAGTCATCGCCTACATATTGTCCTTTTTCGTTGGTGTAGTTGAAGGAAATATAACCTTTGGTTCTTTCATTACCGCCCGAAACACCTAAACTATAGTTTTGGGTGTGCGCGCTTTTTTGCAGAAACAGGTCAGCCCAGTTGGCAAATTGTCCTTGCTGAAACAAAGCATATCGTTGCGTACCAAAGATCTTCTCATCATCTGCGGGCGATTGCCACAGGGCGCCGGTAGTTGTCCATTGACTATTGGCAGCATCCCACACATAACTGTAAGCATCACGTTTAGTTTGCAGATAAGCATCGCCGGTGCGCATTTTGGGCGTTACACTCCAGCCATTGCTACCATAATAGGTATTGAAATCGATCGCTAATTTTCCGGCTTTACCACTTTTAGTAGTAATGATAATAACACCGTTTGCACCGGCAGAACCATACACCGCAGTAGACGAAGCGTCTTTCAACACTTCAATAGACTCAATATCGTAAGGGTTCAGGGTTGCATAATCGCCGGGCAAACCATTGATGATAAATAAAGGGGTACCGGCGGCGGTAAATGATCTGTTACCACGCAGTTGAATATTTAAAGCGGCGCCGGGCTGGCCCGATGGACGGGTGATATCCAAGCCAGCCACTCTACCCTGTAATGATTCCATGGGGTTGGGGCCGGGGCGGGCAGTGATCTCTTCAGGTTTTACCGAAGCAATGGCACCGGTAAGGTCTCTACGTTTTTGTGTACCATAACCAATCACCACCACTTCTTCCAGTTTGGCATCAATGGGCTTCAGTTCAATGCTGAGGTTGGTATTTTTTCCCACGGTAACTTCCTGCTCCAGGTAACCAACAATAGAAAACACCAGCACATCGCCCTGTTCAGCTTCAATACGGAACGAACCGGTTGAATTGGTAGTGGTTCCCTGTTTGCTCTTACCTTTAATTACTACAGAAACATTATCGAGCGGATTTCCTTTTGCATCCAGCACAGTTCCGGTAATAGGTATCCGCGCATTCTCTGGTTCTTCAGGATTAATAGTGGGCACCTTGCGCGACAGCACGATTGTTTTTCCCTTAATGGAATATTCAAGCGGTTGATCTTTCAGAATAATATCAAGCACATCCTTCAATGGCAGGTTGTTGGCTGCAATCGTAACTGTTTTCGAATCATCCAGATCACGCTTGTTATTAAATATTACATATCCGGTTTGTTTTTCAATCGCAGAAAACACCCGCTTTAACGGCAGGTCTTTACCGGAGAGACTGATGTTTTGAGCTGTTCCCTCAGCCTGAGCTGTGAAAATAGCAGCGGCAATAAATAAAATAGTCAATTTCATCACGAGAAGCAATCTTTTGGTGATGGTTCCGTTGAACCCATCCCCACAATCAGGCAATCGATTAGCCAGGTAATGCCAGGGCATAGGAAATCCGGAACCAATTGATTTTTTTTGCATAAGTTGCAAACGTTTGGTTGTTTAAAAAATGGAGATTAGAAGACTTTCGTTTTGGGCAATCAAACATCCTTCCGGAAGTGGTAACGACACTTCCGGTTTAGTTTATAAACCCTACTACAGCTTGTTTATGTTATGTATGAACTTTGCATAGCAATCATTTATTTGTTTAAGCAGTATTACTCGTTCTATAGGTACTTTTTCCGTGGCCGGAAAAAGGTAAACGTTTACATTTAAAGACCAGCGTTTTACACTTTACGCTGTTTGCTAAGACATTTTTACATTACGACTGGATCAACAATTTTCTTCCTTCCAACCGGCACTTCACGCCAATCTTTTCCAGAATAGTTACTAACTCATTAAGCGTTATGTCTTTCGTCATCTTACCATTCAATTCAACATCAGTGGGAATACCTTTTTCATAAACCACTTCAATATCATACCAGCGTTCCAACTGAGCCATTGCATCGGGGAAGCTGATATCGTTAAAATCGAATACGCCGTTTTTCCAGGCCATTACCTGGTTTATGTCGGAGTTGTCGACCATCTTCAGGTTGGGCTGTGTTTCAGGACTGGATGTTTTTTTCGCAGCTAAGGCATCTGCATTCAGTTGCAGTTTCTTTTGATCAATTAAAATTTGCGCCTGCTGACCGGGCTTTAGAATAAGGTGGTCTTTTTTATGGGTTTGATTGGTTTGGTTGGGTGACAATGTAATGGAAATAGAACCTTCTAATAAAGTAGTATTGATCACCGGCTCATCATCATAAGCCTTTACATTAAAGTGTGTGCCCAATACTTCTATTTGCGCCTGGTTATTTACATTTACGAAAAATGGCATTTTTGACCCTGAGCGGAGTCGAAGGGTGGCCACTTCAAAATATACTTCACC
>CBIMFG010000432.1:0-4977 GCA_966243125.1 uncultured Niastella sp. | reverse complement strand
ATCTGTAACTAAGGGTAAGAAGCCGAAACCTGAAATGGCGCAGGGCATTGCCTTCTTTAGCCTCATGCGCGATTTAACCACCTCCGGTTTTTATACCAGTGAAATAGGCGTGAAGGATGTTGGCTATGCTGGTAATACGCCTAACAAATGGAACGGCGTGCCTGATGATGTGCTGAAACAATATGGATTGGCATATACTGAGAAGGAAATGAAAGAGTGTGCTAAATACTAATGTAAGAAGTAAGAAATAAGAAAAGCCCGCAAGTTGTGTTCGCTCACAATTTGCGGGCTTTGTATTTGAACTTTGAACCTGGAACTTTGAACTATTTAACCGGAATAAAAAAGTAAAACGTAGCTCCTTCTCCTACCCCACTTTCCGCCCGCATAAAACCATGATGGTTCTCTACTATTTTTTTACAAATAGCCAGCCCAATACCTGAGCCGCTGTATTCGTTGCGGCCATGCAAACGCTGGAACAATTCAAATATCTTCTCCGCATACTCCTGTTCAAAACCAATCCCGTTGTCTTTTATTTTAAAGCGGAAATACTCCTTACCCGGTATGGCAGCCTTTTCTTTCAACTCTTTTGCTTTTACATAAGCCGCTGTAATTTCAACAACAGGCGTTACACCCTCACGTGAATACTTTAATGAATTGCTGATCAAATTCGACAGCAGTTGCCTGAATTGAAATGGAATAATGGTCAGTGTAGGCAGGTGTGCTGAAATGATCTCGGCTTTCTTTTCTTCAATCCGATGCCCCAGTTCTTTCTTTACTTCATCCAGCAAGACATTTAGATCGGTCAATTCAAAATTCTTGCGGGCGGTGGTGGTGCGTGAAAACTCCAGTAAAGAGTCAATAAGGTTTTGCATGCGCACCGCTGCTTTCACCATCCGTTCAAAGTAATCCTTACTGGTATCACTTAAATTAGCCACGTCGCGGGCCTGTATCAGGTTACCAAATGCCTGGATCTTGCGCAACGGTTCCTGCAGGTCATGACTGGCCACGTAGCTAAAGGATGACAATTCGCTATTGCTGCGTTCCAGCTCCCGGTTTTTTTGCTCCAGTTGTTCGGCATACATTTTCAACTGGTCTTCGGTGAGCTTTTGTTTGGTAAGATCGCGGGTTACTTTTGAAAAACCGATGATGTCGTTTTTATCATTGTGCAGGGCGGTAAGCACGGTATAGGCCCAAAAGGTAGATCCATCCTTACGCACCCGAAACCCTTCAAAGGTTGATTTTCCATGCAGGCTTGCATCCTCTAACAGTTTTTCCGCCAGGCCATGCTGCTGGTCGCTATAGGTATAAAAGAGCCGGAAGTGCATGCCGATGATCTCATCAGCAGTATAGCCTTTTATTTTTTCAGCCCCTTTATTCCAGTTTTCTATATAGCCATCTTTGCTAAGTAGAATAATGGAATAATCTTCCACCTCGTTGGTCATGCGCAAATAGCGTTCTTCGCTCTGGCGCAACTCTTCATGGCGCAATTCCAGCTGTTGGTTGATCTCTTTTAGTTCGCGGGTTGTTTCTTCCAGTGCTTTGTTCTTATGCGAAATTTCATGCGTGCGTTCTGCCACCCGGTTTTCCAGGTCGAGGTGAATATTTTTTACCTCATCAATATCAGTACAGGTACCAAACCATTTAATGATCTGACCATTGTCGTTTTTGATGGGGCGCGCCCGTACAAGGAACCAACGGTATGCTTCTGCCGGATATTTTACCTTAAAGCGAAATTCAATCTCCAACGGCTCACCTGTTCGTACCGCTTCGCGCCAGCTTTCAATACACCGAACCTGGTCATCGGGGTGCACATGCACCAAAAAGCTATCATCGCCAAACCGTTGTTCATCACTGATCAACAGGTACCATTGTTTGTTATAGTAATCGGTGTACCCGTCGGCATTGGCCGTCCATACGATCTGGGGCATGCTGTCGGCCAGCTGGCGGAATCTTTTTTCGCTTTCGCGAACAGCGTCTTCGGCCAGTTTGCGGGTGTCTATATCTACTACAGAACCAATGAACCCTTCAAAAACACCCTTTTTATCAAACATGGGTGAACCGGAATCAAGGATCCAGCGATAATTGCCATCGGCTCCCCTGATGCGGTATTCGAAGTTAAAAGGCACCTGGTGTGCATTGGCTTCTGCAAAACAATTGGTCATTAATTCCAGATCATCGGGATGCACTACAGAAAGCCAGCGCTGCCCCAGCGTATTTTCCGGCGGCTGACCTGTATAATCGTACCATTTTTGGTTTACATAGGTGCAACTACCATCAGGACGGGTGATCCACAGCATAACCGGCACCGTATCGGCAAGGCGCCGGTAATAATGCTCGCTGTTTTCCATGCGTTTTCTTTCCAGCACAATATCGGTCACCTCGCGGCCAACCAGCATAACACCGCTACAGGTGCCATCGGGTTCCAGCAAAGGATGAAAAAGCAGGTTGAAATAGGCCGTTACCAGCCCGCCATTCCGTTCTATACGCAACGGCATCCCATTTTCAATAATGGGCTTTTTGCCTTGTATCGCCTGGTTAATAAGTTCTTCGGCCCGTTGTCCTTTCAGATCTGGATTTACCTCAAAAAGCGAACGGCCGGCTACTTCACTAAGGTCTTTGCTGGTGATCTTTAAAAATGAATTATTGGCGAGCTCTATGCGGTACCCCGGCATCCGCAGGGTTAAAATACCAATGGGCAGCTGTAATAAAATATCGTAGATCTTTTTTTGAGTAGCCTCCTGTATGGCCATGTTTTCAGTAGCAGTCACCAGCATGCCGCCGGTTTTGCCGGTTTCCAGTGGAATGGGAATACAGGAAAAAGTATAACTCACCGGTTCGGGATGGCCGGTGCGGTTTATAAAAAACTGTACATCCGGAATGGTTACCGAATGGCCCTGCATCACCTGGTCAAAAGCTGGCCCCAGCTGATTCCAGTTGCCGGCGAAAACAGTTTGCACCGGGAACCGAAACGATTCCAGGTGCTCTCCACCAATAAGCGGCAGACATGCATCGTTATAGTAAAATGTTCCTGAAGGTCCCCACGCAATAAACATAGGAACATGCGACTTGGTTATAATATCGAATACAAAATGCTTTTTATCCCCGGCATTCAACTCCATACAATACAAATAATTTGAACACTGATTGCGCCTGATAAAAATATTTGATATTCACGACTTCGAATAAAATTTTTCCTGGTATAAAGAAAAATAGCCACCCGTAGGTAGCTATTTATATGCTAGGGCCAGTTGGTTCTTTGGTGAGTGGTGAATGGTCAATGGTGAGTGACCGCTTTCCTGGTCAACTCATCAACTGGTTAACTTTTCAACTCTATACCAACTCCTCCTTCGCCGTCTTCGAATAATCATCTATGAGCCGGCGCTGTTCATCAAATGGCACCGGAACATAGTCAAAAAACTTCATAGTGAACTTGGCGCGTCCCTGGGTAATGGACCGAAGGGAGGAGGAATATCCATCCATTTCGGCCAGCGGCACCTTGGCTATCACTTTCTGAAAGTGCCCCTGGGTATCTATACCTTCTACAACCGCCCGGCGGCTTTGCAGGTCGCCCATAACGGCGCCTGTAAGGTCATCGGGGCACAGCACATCAACCTGGTACACCGGCTCCAGTATCTGTGGGTCTGCCTGCTGAAAAGCCTGTTTAAAAGCCATTAAACCGGCTATTTTGAAGGAAATGTCATTACTATCCACCGGATGCATTTTGCCGTCATAAACCGATACCCGAACGTCACGCACATACGACCCGGTTAACGGGCCCGTTTGCATTTTCTCCATAACACCTTTTAAAATGGATGGTTGAAAGCGATTGTCGATCGCCCCGCCCACAATACAGTTAAAGTAAACCAATTTACCGCCCCAGTCAAGGTCATGTACATCGCGGCCGCGAACGTTCAACCCATTGGGGTCGGGCATGCCATCGTACCACGGCTCTATGCGTAAGAACACTTCTCCAAACTGACCGCTGCCCCCACTCTGCTTTTTGTGCCGGTAATTGGCCTCGGCCATCCGGCGAATGGTTTCGCGGTAAGGAATGCGGGGTTTTATGAATTTTACGTCCACTTTATGCAAATGCTCAATTTTCCATTTGGCCACTGCCAAATGCATATCGCCCTGGCAATGAATAAGCGTTTGTTTTACTTCCTGGGAAACCTCTACGATCAACGTAGGGTCTTCTTCCCGCAACTGGTGCAATGCCTGCGACAGCTTTTCTTCTTCCCCTTTTTTCAGGGTCTCAATGGCCACCGTCATGTTCGGTGGTGGAAACGCAATGGGGTTCAGCTCATAATTTCTACCCTTTACATGCAGCGTATTATTAACGTGGGTGTTTCGTAGTTTTAGTGTGGCGCCAATGTCTCCGGCTACCAATTCGGTTGTATTGGTGCGTTTATTCCCTTCTACCAAAAACAACTGGTTAATCTTTTCGGTAACACCGGTTGATTCATTTTCCAGTTCCATACCGCTTTGCACGGTACCTGAGTATACTTTAAAGAAAGACAGTTCACCTACATGCGGCTCGCTGATGGTTTTAAAAACAAAAATGCAGGCCGGACCGCTGGCCTCGCAAGGCAATGATTTTCCGTTTTGCGTGGTTTGCGGCGGCATTTCATTGGCGCTGGGGCATACATTATCAATAAAGCCCATGAGGCGGCCACTGCCCATATTCCGTTCGGCACTCAGACAAAACAACGGAAACAGATCGTGGTTGATCATGGCCTTTTTCAGTCCTGACTTCATTTCGTCTTCATCCAGCTCGCCCTTGTCGAAATATTTTTCCATCAATGACTCATCATTGCTGGCCACCGCCTCTATCAGTTCTTTATGTAATTCGTCGGCACGGGCACGTTCCTCATCCGGTATGGCTAGTTTCTCCGGTTTGCCGCCGGTATCTTTAAATTTATACATGGTCATGCGCAACACATCAATGATCTCATGAAAGCCCGCCCCTTGTTGCCTGGG
>CBIMFG010000431.1:0-4978 GCA_966243125.1 uncultured Niastella sp. | reverse complement strand
TCAATATTGATTTAACCCACCCAATATCAAGATTAAATTTGCATACCCCAACAATCAAAATAAAAATGAAATAATTATCATAAATTATTGGTTGTTCAATAACAGGTTTTCTTTTGCTAATTTCATCATACCTTTTTGAGAACTGCCTTTTGTCTCCCTTTGCAAGCGCAATTAGTAGAGAATAGTAACTTTCTTCGTTGTTATTTAATTCAGTTTTGGGTATTGCAATCTCCTGGTTATTTAGGTAACAAAAGAATGCATTTGCTTTAGGGCTCGATAATAACGCCTCTTCAATTTTTACTTTTTGGTTTAAAGAAACCATTTCTTTGTTTTAAGGTTAAAGTTTAGAATATCTGCACTCCACCCTTCAACTTTTCTTAAGCGTCCTAATTGTTTGGCTATTAATTCTGAATATAGCATAGTTGCAGGATGTTCTGACGGCAAATAATTTCTCCACGACAAATAAGTGAAGGAGAAAATTTGTTGTAAAACATATTGCATGTCTGTAAACAGCAGTGGTTCAATTTCTTTATATTGTTTATCGCCGGTTGGTATACGTATCTTGATTAATAAAGGATTACTTGCACCATGAAGATTGCTTTTTACATCCTTTCCCCCCAGCATCTGCACTAGGCACGAATACTTTTGGATTTTTAGATTGGCACCCCGTGGTGGTACAAATTCTCCAATTTTGATTTCACGATTATAATTAGTAATGATTTTTCCGCCGAATTCATCAAATAACAAATAGGGATGCACCTTACTAATAGTAACAAATGCAAACTGGATTCTAAAATTTGGGTAACTTTGAATTAAATTTGCAACCACGTCAAACTCAATATTTTTTATCGGTTTAAAGATGTGAAAAATTAAACGGATGGTATCGCCGTCCTTCCAGTGGTTGGCCTTTTGTAAGACAGAAAAGGATTCCTTCAAATTTTTTAGCAGCTCTTCAAAATAATCGTCATAAGAGACATCTTTTGCCTTATTAGATAATAGATACTGTCCATCACTTGAAAAAAAAGTCGTTATTCCGACAACTCTATCTTGTTCAGCTCCGGAAAATTGAGCTTTTCTTATTACACTGTGTCCAATACCAATTACAATTTCCCTGTCTACACTCATAGAAGACTTAAGCACCCAAGGTACTCCTCCCAGCTTTGCATATAATTGCAGTGCTATAGAATTAAGAATATACTCATTGTATTTGTCAACCTTGGATTTTAGTACAACTTGCATGGGTATCTCCCTGGTTAACATTACTGATTTAATACTAAAGTAAAATTGAGGATCGGCTACTTTAATAGTATCATCTAGCTCAATAATTACCAGGTCGGGCTTAGTTGAATCCAAATTATTTAGAACGCCAATATAATCTTGCAGGGTATAGGACGTGATGTCATGTACATCACTAATGATTTCGTGAAGTTCGAATTTCCCTTTGAAGCCCTTTTTAAAGTAGTTTGATTCCGTAATCCCATTAAATAAGCTTTGTAAAAAAACTGTAAATCGCCCTCTATTATTTTTATGACATATGGATAATATTTTGGGGGATTTTATAGGAAAAACATTACCATCGTACGGACCGAGCTGAGACAAACCGGCATCAGGAGATCCATCCTTCACCTTGACGCCAGCCTTGTCAAAAACGAAGGTGGGAGTTTTCAGGGTAAAAGTGTTTTCAAATGAAATAGGGACGTTGTTAATGGTAAATGCAAAGCCGTCCTTATTTAGATAAAGAATTTTCTCATCAGCTAACTTAGGTATAGTAAATGCAAAACTTTCAACTATCTTTTTTAGCTCCTCCCAGAGTCTTTTATGTTTTAGATATTCCTGCTTTTCCTGCTTGATCTTTGCAAATATGGTTTCAGTTTGTCTTTCGCCACAGATCTTATCAAGGAAGCTTTTAATGTTATCAGATGTTTTGCGTAAGAAAAGTTGGTTAAGGTTCATTCCTACATCCCCATTCGAAGTCTCTACACGTGCCTTTTCATTCTCAATTGACTTTATTATTCCGACGAACTCTTCATCTGGAGCAAGGACATTTTGAAGTCCAGGTATTGGCTCTGAGTGTACAACCTCATATCCTGTTGGATCAAATCCTAATTCTATTAATTCTTTGCAGTCAATACGAAATACCCATTTTCTTTCAATGTTAGCAACTAAACAAAACCTTTCCTTATTGCCTATTTGCAAATATTGAAACTGGAGCTCTATTAACTTTTTATATCCTAGTTTATTTCTTAACTCTTTCGGAATAATTGTATAAATCCAGTCATCTCCCTCTTTTGTTGATAAGATTCTAAAAGGATGAAAATCCAATGGAACTCTATCAAATTTCTCCAGGAAAGTTTTAAAAAATATATGCCTCAATAACTTGACTGTAATATCTGGCTCATCATAAATATTGTAGGTATAGTTGCCGCCTATATTTAATTCTTCACCAGATTTATTTGAAATGTAAATATGATTATTATCCTTAAAAAACGAATGAGTAGAATTGTACTTTTCTCGAAGCTCTTTTAATGAATCCTCGGAATAGGGTAAACGAAGTACAGTGAAGTTTTCAAATTCCAATTCCACAGGAAATATATTTGAGAACATATGGCAAACTTTTACTGAGTTAAAATAAAAAGCGTCAACCAATAAAGGTTAACGCCGTTTCGCACAATCTAAAAAATATACTCCATTTATTTAATATTGTAATATCCACATAGAGTTAATAACTTCTTTGCAAACAGTATGGTCAGGCCCTTAACTTCGAATGGCACTTTTTTTACATACGACAAGCAGCACCAGCTTGTAAAACTCAGGTTTATAATGTATGGGAAGACAATTTCCACGTTTTTTGCTATGCAGTTCAATCAATGCTAAAAGCAAAGGTGTATTCATCATCCACTCGCTCGAACCTAGATTTATTTGTAAACCAGTATTCAATAAGGGGAGATTACTGGGAGATTGTGATGTTCTTGATATATGGACAGAAGGGGTTCATAAATATAGTATTGAAGTAAGTAATGTAATAGATGACCTCCGTAAATGGTGGCGATATTCAGGCATTCATGAATCATCTAATCCTAAAGATCAAATCATTAGCAAGCTTTCTAAGCTTGATTTTTTACGAGATGCCGATAATCATTTTACCCTTGAGGAAGCGCAGGAAGTTGTCAAAATTATATTTGCAACTAAGGCAAAAAATATAAACACTTCAAGAAGTAGTTATGGTTTAAAGCATGATTTCGAAAGACTTAGCCGGATGTTCTTGTCGGGCTCTCGTAGCAAATATTGTAGCAACGATATTTTAAAGGATGCAATGAAGAAAGAGGGATTCAATTCGAAACTGGATAGCCCTAATAGCCCGAATGAATTTTATAACATTAGTGAAAAGGAATTAAATATGATTGATGATATAGCAACCTTCATTGCTAATAATTACTATCATAAAGAAGATAATCTATATTAGCATTGTAGCATTAACCGTGGTCAGTGAGTAAGAAAAAGATCAACATCTTACAACAATAAGCAAAAGCCCGGATCTCTCCGGGCTTTCAATTAAGATAAACTGACTATTATTTACTTTTCGATTTACTCTTGCCAGTTTTTTTACTAGCCGCTTTTTTGCGTTTTTGATAAGCCTGTTCATGCGGCTGCTGGCTGATGCGTTTACCATCAGCTTTCTTCTTGTTAGGATTATCCATGATTTAATGTTTTAGTTACAATAATTATTAAAATATTGTGCCATGAAAAAGAACGTAGGCACTGTCAGGAACCAGATGGTTATCGTGGAATAAAGAGCGGTCAAGGGACGAGACAATGCCTACAATTTTGCTCTTCACCCAAGGTCTTCACTGGCTGTTGTTTCGTGAGATAGACCCCGGAGTCCTACAACTTCAATAACGCTTCATTATTCCCTTCAACAATCTTTGCATCAAAAAGCCCTTCCCACAAATCTCCCTTTTTTTCAACACGCGCTTTTATCTTATCCATAGTAAATGCATACCGATCCAATCCTTTTTTCACCTCTTTCCACTCCAGCGGTGTGCTCACCAACGGTAGGTGATACGGACGAACAGAATACGCGGCCGCCAATGTATCTGCATAATCGTTCAGCGTCGTGTCGATGTACACTTTATCGGCCCTTAAATCTTTGCTGTCCGCTACAGTACTTATTTTGGGAACCGCCGCCTGGATCTTTTCCGCCAAAATAAATGCTATTCGCCGTGGTTCCTTATAAGCAAATCCGCTGCACGGAATAAAGATGTGCAATCCCGTTTGTCCGCTGGTTTTAATAAAGGCTGTCAGTTTAAATTTATCCATAACCTTCTTTGCAGCAATGGCCAACTGGATGGCCTTTTCAAAACCCTCATTTTCAGCATGCAGGCGTTTGGGCCCTTTTAATTCATCGGCAATAGTTGGATCAAGATCTATGGAAAGATAATCGGGCTTATTAATGTTTTGGATGCTGGATGCCCAGGGGTTGATATCTACACAACCCACGTCGGCCATATAAATAAGCGTTTCCCTGTTATTGCAAACCAAATAGTCAATCTGGCCTCTTTTTCCTTTTCCTTTATCATGCCTGCGCTTATCAACGAAAACTTCTGCATAATTGGGCTGCCTGTTTTCCATGTCTTTAATGAAAACCCTCGGTGCACCCGCATGCATCAATTTTAAGTTCAGAGACTGTGGCCGGTTTTTAAGGTAAGGTAAAATGTAATCTGCCATCTCGCTGTAATAAAGCAATATCTGTCCTTTTGGCACGCCCTGCCAAAGCTCGCGCTCCAGGTTGTGAACAGGAATCGTATATTCCTCCAACTCTAAATCCTGCCATTCGGCCCCTTCCTGTTCCTCATCCACTTTTTCCCAGCCGCTGTCTTTATTCAGGTAAGGATATTTTTTGTACCCTGAACTTGTTTTCTTTGCGAGACTTTTCTCCACCGGTTTTTTAGGTACCCTGGTTTCCGCTTTTTCATCGGCC
>CBIMFG010000430.1:0-4985 GCA_966243125.1 uncultured Niastella sp. | reverse complement strand
AAGCTTGTAGCTTACAGCCTGCCATTGCTTGATTCCGATATTGAATGTATTGGTTTTGCCTTCAGCCTTCGGCGTTAAGCCTTTATTTATTTAACACAAAATACATTGAAGTATTTCGATTTATCTATTTATATTTGCACTGGTATTCTAAATGAGGCAGGTATGGACAGTAAAAAAATTGAAAAAATATCCCGGGCTTTAGCCGATCCCCACCGGTTAAAGATCCTGGCGCAATACAAAAAGAATTGCGATGCTATCTATTGCTCAGAGTTTTATGATTTCCTGGACCTGGCGCAGCCATCTATCTCCCATCACTGCAAACAACTGGTGGATGCCGATCTGTTGATCCCTGAAAAAGAAGGGCGCAACCTCAAGTACAGTTTAAACCAGGAAGTGCTTAGCGAGTACATTTCCTTTCTTACCAGTTTGAAAGGGTAAGAGAAGCTTTTAACATATAACCGCCCTTGCGCTTGCCGGGAGGAGCGGACGGAATTCTTATTCAGTAACCTATCGAAGTATTTCAATAAAAGAATCTATGAAGAAGTCGATCTACATTATGGCGCTGGGGGCATTTGGCATTATCACCACCGAATTTGGGATCATTGGAATTATGCCCGCCATTGCCAAACATTTTCAGGTGTCAATTGACACGGCCGGCTGGCTGTTGAGTGGTTTTGCCCTTACCATTGCGCTCACAGGGCCTTTTTCGGTTTTGCTAACTTCAAAAATCAACCGAAAAGTAATGATGTGTTTGGTGCTGCTCACCTTTGTGCTCTCCAATATATTATCGGCCGTATCGCCCAATTTCACGGTGTTGATGATAGCGAGAATTTTACCTGCATTTTTACACCCGGTGTTTTGGGCGGTAGCTACCGTAGCCGCATCAAAACAGGTAGAACCGAAAGATGCGCCTAAAGCCGTATCGGTAGTACTGGGTGGGTTAAGCGTAGCTACTGTATTGGGCGTTCCTATTACCACCTATGTAGCTGATCTTATAAACTGGCAGGCGGCCTTTTATGTATCAGGCGTTATTAACCTGATTGCTTTTGCCGCGTTGCTGGCATTTGTGCCTTCTATGCCGGTGTTGGAAAAACAATCTGTAAAAAGCCAATTGGTGATCCTGAAAAAAGAACAAATGTGGGTGAACCTGGTCGCTACCATGATCATGATCGCGGGCATATTTGCTACCTATAGTTTCCTGGCCGAATACCTGGGCAAGATCAGCAGCATGAACGGAAAACAGATCAGTTTGATGCTGTTGTTGTTTGGCGCCACCGGTATAGCCGGCAACTGGGTTACGGGGCTGGCATTAAGTAAAAATGTATTGCTCACCACGCGGTTTTTCCTGTTGTCGTTAATAGCAGTGCATATGCTGGCGTATACGTTTGGTGGGGTGTTTATACCCATGACGGCCATTATAGGCATCTGGGGTTTTATACATACCGGTGGTTTTTTGATTGGTCAAACCCGGTCTACTTCCGAAGCGCCCGAAGCGCCTGAACTGGCCGCCAGTTTAATGGTATCGTTTGGTAATGCCGGGGTAACCCTGGGCACCTTTTTGGGTGGCTTGATCATAACAAAATTTGGCATTCATGAAGTGATCTGGATCAGCATTGCATTACTGGTGGTGGCATTGGGGCTTACCTGGGTGTTTGTAGGCCGTAAGCCGGCTACGGAACCCGTACAAACAGTAGAAACAGCCGAAGCTGAGAAAACCCTGGAAGCAGACCTGGTGGAGGAAAGCATGTTTGTATAAATGGTTCTAATTGATAGTCTATAAAGTTTGCATTGTATTGGTTTAATGCCGATTATTGTGTTTTGTACCAAAACAGTAATTGGAATGGAAAAAATTTATCTCAGCGATTCGGGACCCAAAGTATCACCGGCTATTTATGGCTTTTACAGATGGAATGAAGTAATAGGCGATGCCGCCCAAACCATGGAAAAGATCGTTAACCTGTGTCTGGAACTGGGCATAAACACATTCGATCATGCTGATATATATGGCAATTACCAATGTGAAGAACTGTTTGGCAAACTGATAAACCGTAAGTCGTTCAAACGGGAAGACATTGTGCTGTTTTCGAAATGTGGGTTTGTTTCACCCAATGCCGAACAGCCTGATGTACGCATCAATCATTACAATACTTCTGCCGCACATATTCTTAAAAGTGTAGATAATTCACTGCGTAAACTACGCACAGATTATATAGATATTTTCCTGTTGAACCACCTCGATCCTTTATCGAACGTGGAAGAAACGGCATTGGCCTTACAACGCCTTAAAGAATCGGGCAAGGTGAAGAACATCGGTGTCATGAATTTCACTGTGTTTCAACATCAGTTGCTGGCCTCTTTATTAAAAACGCCCATTGTTACCAATCATTTTGAGCTGAACCTGTTGAACACAGCAGCGCTCGACAACGGACAATTGGATTATTGCAAACAACGCTATATGCGTCCGCTGGCATCTGCACCGCTGGCGGCAGGCCGTATTGCCAATGGCGCCGATGCACAGGCCGTAAAAGTGCGTTCAGCATTGGAAGCCATCGGTAAAAAATACAATGCTGATATAGAATCGCTTGCTGTTGCCTGGCTGGTAAAATTGGGTGCATTGCCATTAATAGGCACCATCAATGAGCAACGTATCCGCAACATTGCCAATGCATTTTCTATTGACCTCGATCACCAGGATTGGTACGAGTTGTATGCAGCTTCGCGTGGCGAGTTATAATTCCTGATAAAAATAAATGTTACAAGTTACAGGTTGCAGGTTTCAAGGTTCCTCAACCTGTAACTTGCAACCTGAAACCGCCTCTTGAAAAACTCCTTCATCTTACCTTAACACAAAGCAGGAACTTCCTCCCAATTAAGTTATCTTTGTGCCGTAATGAGAACGTTTGAAGATACTTATAGGCATAAAGGATTGCGTAAACAGCTCGTTGATCAATTAAAACAGAAAGGCATTACCGATGAAAGGGTACTAACAGCTATATTAAATGTTCCCCGGCATTATTTTCTCGATTCAGCTTTAGACAGGGTCGCTTATGAGGACCGGGCTTTTCCTATTGCGGAAGGACAAACCATTTCTCAACCATATACTGTTGCGTATCAAACTCAGTTGTTAGAGGTAAAGCCTTTCGAAAAAGTGCTGGAGATTGGTACGGGCAGTGGTTACCAGGCAATCATTCTGGGCGAAATGAATGCCCAGTTATGTACTATTGAGCGGCAGAAAAAGTTGTATGATGAACACCGCAATTTTGTGTTGAGAAGCAAATACCCCAACATCAAATATTTTTACGGCGATGGATACGAAGGCCTGCCCACCTATGCACCTTTTGACAAGGTAATTGTTACAGCGGCCGCCCCCTACATTCCACCTAAACTGATAGAACAATTAAAGGTGGGTGGTAAAATGGTAATACCGGTAGGCGAGGGCAACATCCAACGCATGTTACGCCTTACCAAACAACGCGATGGTAGTGTAACAGAGGAGTTCTTCGACAATTTTTCGTTTGTGCCAATGCTTGAAGGCAAGAACAGTTAACCCAAATGAAAACAACTGAGAACTAAATAACTAAAAAATTAAATAACTCAGCTTGCGAATAGTTATTATCGGTACAGGAAACGTTGCTACTATATTAGGAAAAAGATTTTTGGCAGCAGACCATGAAGTAGTGCAGGTTTTCGGAAGAGATCAATTACATGCTGAAGAACTGGCCGATGTATTATCTGCCACGGTTACTACCGATCTTAAGCAGGTAAATCCCAATGCCGACTTGTATGTGCTGGCGGTGAGCGATACGGCTGTGGCAAGTGTTGCTTCCCAATTGCAGTTGAATAATAAACTGGTGGTACACACCGCCGGTTCAGTTTCAAAAGAGGTATTGCGTGTTTGCAGCAAAAACTATGGCGTTCTGTATCCGCTGCAAAGCCTCCGCAGCGAGTTAAATGAATTACCCGATATTCCTTTTTTGGTGGATGGTAATACGGAAGACGACCTGGCGCTTATTACCGAATTTGCCAGTTCCATCAGTAACCAGGTGCAACAGGCCGGTGATGAACAACGGTTGAAGTTGCATGTGGCGGCCGTAATGGTAAGTAATTTCACCAATCATTTATACGCCCTGGCAAAAGCCTATTGTTTACACGAACATGTTGATTTCAATATGCTGTTGCCGCTGATCACCTCCGTGGCCGAACGCCTGCACGATTACGAGCCGGCAGCTGTACAAACGGGCCCGGCTGTACGCCACGACGAAGCCACCATTCAAAAACACCTCGCGTTACTACAACAGCATCCCGCGTTAGAAAATTTGTATTTTATGTTTACCGAAAGTATCAAGAAAATGTATAAGGTTTAAGGTATAAAGTATAAGGTTTAAGGTCGTTGAGTTTTGAGGTTTGTAATTAGTTGTTAGTTTCAAAATTCGGGAACACCTTAAACTTTAAACCTTGAACTTCTTCTTTTTCGTAACCTTGCCTTTCTCTTTCTCACCCAAATATCTTTCCTGAAGAATCCGCATATGATGCGCCACATGGCCTGCACAAACAAATGCCAGTCCGGCTACGCTGATGTGGTTGTTATTGGCCGAACCGGTTTGCAATAACTGGTCATCGTTGAGCGAAAGCAGAAACAGTTCATTGGCGCTGCGTAGCGACTTGAATTCTTCCACCAGGTCGTTCCATTTGCGTTTGGGGGCTTTGGCTGCTATGGCCCAGTTGTTCTCGTCAAAGCCGGGCAGAGGGGCGGCATCGTGCCGCGCAAAAGTGAGGGCCCGGTAAATGAATACGCGTTCGGCATCAATGATGTGTTGCAACAATTCCTTGATGGTCCATTTACCTTCCGCATAGGCATAGTTGATCTTTTTGTGGGGAATCTGTTTCAGTAGTTTTCTAAAACGGCGGGTGTTGTTGGTGAGTGCCTCCTGCAAATCGTTTTCCTGCAGGGCATTCAGATAGGTTTTGTAAAAATCAGGTACGGT
>CBIMFG010000429.1:0-4990 GCA_966243125.1 uncultured Niastella sp. | reverse complement strand
ACAGAGGGTTATTATGTGAACCACACCGAAGCGGGCGAATGGCTTCAATACACGCTAAATGTGGTGAAAGCCGGGCATTATCAAATTAAACTGAATTGTAATCCCAAAGAAGATGCAAAGCTTTCCCTGCTTGTAAATAAAAATGGCGCCAAACAAATTGAGGTGCCAAAAGCAAACGGCTGGCAATCGCTCGAAATAAAAGATATAGAATTCAAAAAAGGAACCAATAACCTTCGCATTTATATAGATGCAGGCGATATGAGTTTAGGCGATATGCAATTCACAGAAGTAAAATAAAAAAGTTGAGTGAATAAATTGAAGTCCGTGCGGAGCCGAAAGATGTGGTAAAGAGGGGGTAAAAACGCGCAGTCAAAGCTTGCACCCCCTCTTTGATGGGGTATTGATGGGGTGCCTTTTTAGGCCAGGCTTTGTCAAGGTTCTACTTTAGATTTTCGATTTGTTCATTATTAACTATCAACTGACTTGCATATGAAAATTCTGCGCTTTGTCATTGCAGTGCTATTATTACAGGCTGTCTTTTTGCCTGTAGTGGCACAGGAGATTATGGTAACCGGTAAAATAAATGCTAAAACCGGAGAACCCCTCACAGGAGCAACGGTGTTCATTAAAGGCACCAATGTTGCTACTACTACCGATGCCGCGGGAAACTTCTCCCTGCGTGTTCCCAACCGTAAAGTGTTATTAATAGTGTCTTACGTTGGCATGAGCAACAAGGAAGTATCCATTCCCGAAAGCGGTGTCATTAATGTACAACTGGATGATGTAGGGGCCGTGGGCCTCGATGAAGTTGTAGTGGTGGGATATGGTACGGCCAGTAAAAAGGTGGTTACAGGCGCCATTTCCAGCGTAAAAGCCAAAGACCTTGAAAATGTTCCCAGTAACCGTATTGAACAATCCCTGCAGGGAAGGGTGGCCGGTGTAACCATTGCATCAACCAGTGGCCAGCCCGGTTCGGCTTCCACCATCAGGGTGCGTGGTGTTACCACCTTTTATAATAAAGACAGCGAAGGGGGTAATAACCCGCTGTGGGTGGTTGACGGTGTAGTGGTTGACCAAAGCGGTATTGGTTTTTTAAACCAAAGCGACATTGAATCAATTGAAGTGTTGAAAGATGCCGCTTCTGCTGCTATTTACGGAACCCGTGCCGCTACCGGGGTAATTCTGGTAACCACCAAAAAAGGGAAAACCGGTAAGCTAACAGTGAACTACAATGGCTTTTATGGAATTTCCCGCGCCGCTAAAAAACTGGATCTGCTGAATGCTACCCAGTATGCTACTATTCTCAACGAAAAACAAGTGAATGCCGGTGATACCGTATTGTTTAAAGACCCCAACTCACTGGGTGCCGGTACCAATTGGCAGGATGCTATCTTTAATGATAAGGCAGCCCGCTTTTCGCATGAGCTAAGTATGAGTGGCGGAACCGAAAGATCAACTTTTTATTTATCGTTTGGGTACCAGGACCAGGAAGGGATTGTTGCCGGTCCTATTTCAAATTATACCCGCAAGAACATTCGCCTTAACTCAACACACAAGCTGAACAGTATCTTTACATTCGGCGAAGCGGTAGGTTATTCCCATCAAAAATCTGTTGGCCTCGGTAATACCAACAGTGAGTTTGGCGGTCCGTTAGCGTCGGCCATCAATATGGATCCTGTTACTCCGCTGGTAGTTACCAACCCGGCCATTGCTAACAACAACCCCTACAGTAACAACCCGGTAATAAGAGATGCAAACGGAAATCCTTACGGCATCTCCAGCTATGTTGGCCAGGAAATGAGTAACCCGGCTGCGTATATTCAAACCCGGTTAGGACAGTATAACTGGTCAGATGACTTTGTGGGCAATGCTTATCTCGAAGCAGCATTGGGCAAACATTTTAAAGTAAGATCAACGCTGGGTGGTAAATTATCATATTGGGGATTGCAGGGTTTCACCCCTTTTTATTACCTGAGCGCTACGGTAAAAACCAATCAGAATAGCCTCAACAAAGAGAACAACAACAGCTTAAACTGGAATATTGAAAATACGTTAACGTATACCAATAGTTTCAATAAACATAATATTACTGTTTTATTGGGACAGGGATCGTATGTGGAAAACATTGGTGGAAAATCTACTGTTACCTTAACCAACTTGCCTGTTAGCAGTTACAAAGATGCCTCGTTCAGCTTCAATATTTCGCAGGCAAACAGGTCTTCTACTTCTGCGGATCTGCAGCAACATAAATTATCATCGCTGTTTGGGCGGTTGAATTATAACTACGATGAGAAATACCTGTTCACCGGTATTTTAAGAAGAGATGGCTCATCGAGGTTCTCAACCAAAAACAAATATGGGGTGTTCCCTTCCTTCTCGGTGGGTTGGAATGTGACGAATGAAGATTTCTGGCCCTCGAACAACGTAGTAGACAAATTAAAGATCAGAGGGGGATATGGCGTAGTAGGTAATGATGCTATCAGAAACTTTGGTTACCTGAACGTTGTAAATGGCGGATATAATTATACCCTGGGAACATCCGATGCCATTACAACCGGATATACACCGGAATCGCTCGGCAACCCTGACCTGCGCTGGGAAGAAACCTCCCAAACCAACATTGGTTTCGACGCACAATTGATCAAGTCCCTCACGTTGAGTATTGACTACTTTATCAAAAAAACTTCCGGCATTTTACGTCCTGTAACCATTCCAGGATATGTAGGCGTGGCAGTAGCGCCGGTAGCTAATATTGCCGATATGGAAAACAGAGGGATCGACGTAGAATTGGGATACCGGAAAAGCATAGGTGAGTTTAATTTGGGTGTGAATGCCAATTTCTCTTATCTGAAAAATGAAGTTACTTATGTAGCCTCAGATGTAAATTTTGTACAAGGCGATGCTACCTTCCAAACAATGGGGCCAGTTACCCGCATAGAAAAAGGACAATCGTACAATACCTTCTTTGGATTTAAATCGGCAGGTGTTTTTCAAAATCAGGACGAGATAAATGCTTATAGAAATAAGGATGGCCAGCTGATTCAACCCAATGCCAAACCCGGCGATTTTAAATGGGTAGATGTGAATGGCGATGGCAAGTTTACCGCTGATAATCTGGATAAAACTTACCTCGGTAACAGCATTCCAAAATACACATTTGGCTTAACGCTCAATGGTAATTATAAAGCATTCGACATCATGATCTTTATGCAGGGAGCTGCAGGCAGCAAGATCTTCCAGGGGCTGCGCCGGTTAGATATTGGCAACGCCAACTATCAAACGGAAGTACTGGGCCGTTGGACAGGCGAAGGAACTTCGAACTCCTATCCCCGGTTATCAAACAAAGATGATAATGGTAACTTCTCAAGCATGTCAGATTTCTATCTGGAGAAAGGTGATTATGCGCGTTTTAAATTGTTACAACTTGGATATTCATTACCTGAAAGACTAACCAGCAAGATCAAAGCCAGCAGACTGCGTGTGTACCTCACAGCAGAGAACCTGTTTACCATAACAGGCTATACAGGCTATGATCCTGAAATTGGTGGAACCGTATTTGGCATTGATAAAGGCGTATATCCACAGGCCCGTTCATTTATTGGCGGTGTTCAATTGACGTTCTAATTATTCACCAAACTAATTAACAGGTTATGCGAACAATAAATATTAATTATATACTAACAGCAGTTATCTTAATAATTACCCTGGCGGCTTGTAAAAAAAGCTTTGTTGATATACAACCACAGGGACAGTTTGTAGAAGAGACGTTTTATAAAGACAAAGACCAGGCTTATTGGGCATTGGTTGGCGTGTATGATCCATTGAGAAAAAATTCAGGCGGTTTCGAGAATATGCTGGCCTTGTTTAACAGCGGATCTGATGATCATTATTGTGGTGGTGGTAATGCCACAGACGGTAACCAGTTGCAGTCGTTTTCAACGTATACCATTACTTCCAATCTGGTGGGTGCCAGCTATTGGAACGATCCCTATCAAGGTATTTACCGGGCAAATAACCTGTTGTTGAAATTGCCCGCGATACCAGCTATGGAAGATTCGTTAAAGAACCGGTATGCAGCAGAAGCTAAAGCATTGCGTGCCTATTATTATTTCAACCTGGTACGCATGTTCAGGAATATTCCACTGGTACTGGAGCCATTGACCCTGCAAACCCTGCACGATCCTGAGCAGGTAAAGCCGGAAGTTATATACGCACAAATAGAAAAAGACCTTACAGAAGCCATTGCAGTACTGCCTTCCAGCATTGCCAAAAGTGAATCTGGCCGTTTTACCAAAGGCGCTGCCAGGGCCTTGTTGGGAAAAGTATATCTCTATGAAAATAAGAACACGCTGGCTGCACAGCAACTGGCCGAAGTGAATGGCCCAACGCCTGGTGCGGCCAGCCCGTTTGGTTATAAGCTTGTTGGCAAATTCGATTCTCTTTGGATGCCTTCGAACAAGTTTAACTCCGAATCAATTTTGGAAGAAACACATAGTGCTGCCGGTAATTCCGATTGGGATTTTTGGGGCAGTGGCAGAGATGAAGGCAATACAGTGAATGTACAGGTTTTGCCAAGAAGTTATGAGAGATTAGATAATTCAGCACCAGACTTACCATCGGGCTGGAGCTTTATGGTGTTTACGCCTGACTTTTTTGAATTCATCAAAAACGATCCACGTAAGGATGCCACGTTATTGGATTTGAATGTATTGCAAAGCCAGGGCAGGATCAAATACAGTGCTGGTTACAGAAATACCGGTTACTTCCTGAATAAATTCATGCCACGTAAAGAAGATGTATCAAAAGGAGCCGGCGCCGCTGATCTGAACTATCGCCAGGATACCTACATCATTCGCCTGGCCGATACCTATTTAATGGAAGCGGAAGCATTGGGCGCTACCGGCGCCAGAGCGCAGGCATTACTGGATGCAGTGAGAGCCCGGGTAGGATTACCATCTGTACCGGTGACTATGAATGCCATTAAAACCGA
>CBIMFG010000428.1:0-5005 GCA_966243125.1 uncultured Niastella sp. | reverse complement strand
TTCCCTGCCGGGTCAATGAATCTGCATTTACACCATCTAATATTATCGTTGAACCATCTGCAAGTGTCAATCTTGCCCGGTATTGGCCGGGTGGCAAGTCATGTTGTTTTTGTACTATTATGGGCTTATTCTCGTTGTTCTTGCTATGGTCCCTTGACATCCACAGATAACCCGCTACCACCATTAATATGACTGCCGCTGCGGCCACCATAAACCGGAGTGAATAAACGCGGCCTCCACCTGGTTCATCATTGACTATTGGCACGCCATTGGCGTTCAGCTTTTCTACCCCATCCTGCCAATGAAAGCTTTCATAAGTCGTCAGTTCATTGGTGAACGCCTTTTCATCAAGGATCTCTTGCTGCAGTGCCTGATTGTTATTGTTTTCAGCGAACCAGGCATCCAGGGTTCTTCTTTCCTTATCGGAGAGCCGAACACCTTTTAACTGTTTATGTAAAAGTGCAACAATCGTTTTCCTATGCATGGGATTATTCATCCAATACTGATAAATGGTTTACGAAAAATCTCAAAATCTTAACCTTTCCTTAATATAACAACAGACTTTACTGCTTGTCACACTTTGCACGAACCTTTTTTCAAAAAAAATTGGAAAGCTTATGGAAGGGAACGAAATAGGATAATATAAAGAAGCGACAGGCCTTCTTTCGATAATTTTAATCGAAGTAAATTAATAGCCCGGTTCTTTCGGGTAGTTACATTGGTTGGTGTGATATTAAGCCGGTGGGCGATCTCATCATTCTTTAAACCCTGCATACTTAGTTCAAATACATCGCGGTACGAGTTCGGTAACTTTTCTACTTCCGCCTGTATTTCGCGCAGCAGTTCGGTCTTTATAATTAAATTTTCAATCGTATTGTTATCTTCAAGATCCTGTAAATAAGCGTATTTTTTATTATTGGTTGATTCCTTTTGTAACTTCTTTATATGATTGAGACAGGAATGTTTTACCGCAGTATATAGAAACCCTTCCAGTTTTTGAAAATTCTCAAATGTATTTTTTGCGTGGTAGAACTGACTAAACATATTTACCACTATATCTTCTGCATCTTCTTTACTGCCAGTGTACTTATAAGCAAAGAAACAAAGCGGCCTGTACCACTCCATATAAAGGTGGCTGAATGCATAATCGTTGCGATTGTTCAATGCACTTAACTGCTTGTTCGTTAACTTATTTCCCATTAAACCTATTCATTTTCATGAGGGTGTTCTGCGTACCTTACTAAATAAATTTCCTTTCAATTGTGATTATAGCATTACAAAGGTGGCCCATTTTTCAAAGGTGCACACTACCCCATTGTAGAGGTCGGGTTTAAATGGTGTGGTATTAGTTTAAGTAAAATATTTCTGAAAAACCGAATAGGTAGAGAAAAATGGTAGTCATTTGATTCCGTAATCAATATTAAGAAATAATGACCAATATTTCAACCACCTTTATCAATTCAAAAAATATTTTATAACAGCTTTGCGTAAATGCATACGCATACCGTATAATACTTTTACAGTCAGGCTTTAATAAACAAGGAATGGTAAGGACTGATCAGCGGAACCGCAATTTTAGACATTTTAAAGGATATAAAAACAGCTCATAATAAGTATTGACAACCGTCAATTTCTGACAGCCGTCAGGTTTTCGATTGTTATGAAGGGTGAGAAGAATGAAATTGGAAAGACTTCCATTCTTCCACAAATACCCTTAATTGAATAAAATATGTGAAAACACGCTTGTTATTCCAACCAACTATTTGTAATCTCGACACCGCTTTATAGCGTCCTTTTTACTTAACCCCTAAATTTTCTTCCATGGATTTTAAAGATGAAATAAAACTGTTTGGAGACAGGGTTGAAAAACTGAAAGACCAGATCCAAACTGAAGAAGCCACTAAAAATGCTTTTATTATGCCTTTTATAAGAGCATTAGGCTATGATGTGTTTAATCCCTTTGAAGTAATGCCTGAGTTTGTTGCGGATATTGGCATTAAAAAAGGTGAAAAGGTTGATTATGCCATTATGAAAGATGGCGAGCCTTGCATTCTGGTTGAATGCAAACATTGGGGGGAAAGCCTTGACCCACACAACTCCCAACTCTTCCGGTATTTTCACACTACGCGGGCAAAGTTTGGCCTCCTTTCCAATGGCATCGTTTATAGATTCTATACTGACCTGATTGAACCTAATAAAATGGATGAAAAGCCATTTTTTGAATTTAACGTTACTGACATTAAAGACAATCAGATTGAGGAACTGAAAAAATTCCACAAATCGTATTTCGATGTGGGCAGCATACAAAATACGGCCAGTGAGCTTAAATACATGAACGAACTGAAAGTGCTTATTAATGCTGAATTTCAGGCTCCATCGGATGGCTTTGTACGGCATTTTGCCAAGCAGATCTACAATGGCGTTTTGACGTCCAAATTAATGGACCAGTTCTCCGGATTAACTAAAAAGTCAATCCAGCAATATATAAACGACCTCATAACAGAAAGATTAAAGTCAGCCCTTAAAACCGAAAATAAGGAACAAAATACGGTAGAAGCAGAGCCTGCAAACGCACAACCAGAAATAAAGGAGGCTAAAGTAGAAACAACAGAAGAAGAGCTGGAAGGATTTTTGATCGTAAAAACGATCATGCGTCAAAAAATAAAGCCTACTCGTATAGCATTTAGAGATGCGCAGTCCTATTTCGCCATTTTGCTTGATGACAACAACAGAAAAACCATTTGCCGGCTTTATCTAAATGGATCAAAAAAGTATATTGGCGTATTTGATGAACAGAAAAAAGAAACAAGGAACGAAATTGTAAGCCTGGATGATATTTTCAACTTTTCTGATTCATTGCACAAAACAGTCTCCTTTTATGATAGTGAAAAAGAGAAGCAACCGAGTAAAGTCAACGAAAATTAAGGAGAATCAAATTAAACATATGGCTGCAGGCACCACCTGCAGCTTTTTTTATTCCCCTAACACATGATGCACCATACTACAATTTCTTCGACCCTTTTCCCGACCTGTTCCTAGGCATGTCCAGGACTTCTCCCACACTCTTCCCACCTTTCACTGGAGAACCCGGGAAAAACCGGGAGAAGTGTGGGAAAAGTTATGGATCAGTCTGCCACGAGGTAGGGAAATACAGCCGTAAGCCCCAAGCTGTAAGCTATAAGCCATCGCGGCAACAACTGGTTTAACTATAGCGTTATAGAAAACTTTAGCAAGTGGCTTTGGAAGAAAGTACCGATACAGGTAATTAATTAATTTAAAGAGGCTTCTATAACGATGTAGATTTCGTCTCAATGAATCGGGTAATACCAACTGTAAGTATATACGGGGAAGATAGCGCCCGGAGAGTACCGGTATGGTGGCGGAACTGTAGTGGGACTGCAGAGGTATGGTCAGGGTATTGTCTAAGAGTGGTCAGAGAGTTGTCTGAGAGTTGCCTGGGAATGGCCTTAGCACTAGGGTATGCAGAGGATATTCAGGCAATCTGCAGGCAATGGTTAGGCCATGTGGCTACAATAAGACTACCATTCCCCTACCCTTCTCTCACCATTCCATAAGCCTTCGACCCTTCCACTTCGCACAGGATGTAAATTTACAAATATTGAAGTGAAATCAAAAACATAGCGAACCCATTGACCATTCACCATTGACCACTCACCACTCCCCCTTATTCCTATCCGGCGGTTCCACCCCAAAGAATTTCCTAACAAAAAAATCCCGCTTCTTTAAACGGCCATACGGTCCGCCATCGCTGTGGCCCATACCGGGTATCACCAGCAGATCGAACACCTTGCCGGCTTTGATCAACGCATTGGCAAAACGAAAAGTTGACTCGGGTGGTACGTTAGTATCGGCTTCGCCTACGATCAACATCAGCGCGCCCTGCAGGTTGGCGGCATTGGTGATATTGCTTTGGGCAGCATAATGCGGCCCCACGGGATAGCCCATCCATTGTTCATTCCACCATTGTTTGTCGATCCGGTTATCGTGGCAACCACAGGCGGATACGGCGGCTTTATAAAACTCAGGATGAAACAGCAAGGCGCCAGCGGAGTTTTGTCCGCCGGCAGATGTACCGTACAAGCCCACGCGGGCAGTATCTATATACGCATATTTTTTAGCAAGGGCCTTTATCCAAAGGATGCGGTCGGGCAAACCGGCATCGGCGAGGTTCTTCCAGCATACATCGTGAAAGGCTTTGGATCTATTGGCGGTACCCATGCCATCGCATTGCACTACTATAAAACCCAATGCGGCCATGGATTGCATCTCGCCATAATTCATAAACCGCTTGGGAACAAAGGCATCCTGCGGACCGGCATAAATATTTTCAATAACGGGATATTTTTTGGTGCTGTCGAAGTTGGGCGGACGGCAAACAATACCCCAAATGTCGGTAATACCGTCGCGGCCTTTGGCCACAAACACTTCGGGCATGCGGATGCCCAGGTTTTGATAAGCGGTTATATCTGCGCGTTCTATTATGGAAATGAGTTTTCCATCGGCTGTGCGACGCAGTTCGGTAACAGCAGGTACATCGGGGCGGGAATAATTGTCGAGAAAGAATTGCCTGTCGGGCGAAAAACTACACTGGTGACTGGCATTGACAGGTGTGAGAGACACCAGGTGCCGGCCATCGAACCCGATGCGGTAATAATGGATGTTGTACGGATCTTCACCGGCATTCATCCCACTGGCCTGAAACCAGATCACGCGTTTTACTTCATCTACACTATCCACTTTGCGCACCACCCAATCACCTCTGGTGATGACGCTTTTGACGCCGCCCTTTACGGCATCAACCAGGTACAAATGATTATAACCATCTTTCTCACTGCTCCAGATAATTTCATTGGTAGCAGCGGTATACCAGGTAAAGATGCGGCTTTCGTAAATAAAGGTGTTCGTTTGCTCGTCTATCAGGTTGCGGGTAGAACCGGTATTGGCATTCACTTCAATAATGCGGTATCGCTGATGGCCGCGGTCG
>CBIMFG010000427.1:0-5017 GCA_966243125.1 uncultured Niastella sp. | reverse complement strand
TGGGCAATGGCGCTTATAAATTCCAACGCACCACTCCGCATGCATCAGATACGCAACCCATGCGCGGTTATGGCTACCCGGTAAAACCAGTGGGACTGATTTGCTCGGCTTTTCGCCCAAGTGATGATGCTACCTTGTTTTCTTTCCTGATCCCTTCCAACTTTTTTGCGGTTGTTAGCTTACGGCAGGCCGCGGAAATGTTCACCACTATCATAAAAGATACCGCCACTGCCACTCAGTTAAACGCATTGGCAACTGAAGTAGAAAAAGCATTACAGCAATACGCCATTGTAGAGCACAAAGGTTATGGAAAAGTATATGCCTACGAAGTGAATGGCTTTGGCAGTTACAACCTCATGGACGATGCCAATGTTCCTAGTCTGCTGGGTATGCCCTATCTTGGCGCAGTAAAAACATCGGACCCTATTTATCAAAACACCCGCAGGCTGGTGTTGTCTGTCGACAACCCATTCTTCTTTAAAGGCACCGCCGGTGAGGGTATTGGCGGACCGCACGTGGGGCAGGATATGATCTGGCCCATGGGTATCATTATGCGCGGACTCACTAGTACCAACGATGCTGAGATCAAAGCCTGTATTCAAATGTTGCAAAAGACACATGCTGATACCGGGTTCATGCACGAATCATTCCATAAAGACGATCCTAAAAAGTTCAGCCGTAAATGGTTCGCGTGGGCGAATACGTTGTTTGGGGAATTTCTTTGGAAGACATACAAAGAGAAACCTGAGTTACTGAAATCATTATAAGAGATAAGAAGTAAGAGGTGGGATGTAAGAAACTCGTTAGCTTCCCACCTCTTATTTCCTGCTTCCTACTTCAGGCATCTTTATTCTTCCGTAGCGCGTAATCAGTAGGCGCCACCCCAAATTGCTTGTGAAAGTTTCTGGTAAAATTACTCTGCGAACTAAACCCCGTCATAGCGGCAATCTCATACATTTTATAATCGCCAACGGCTAGTAGCTCAGCTGCCTTCTTCAAACGCGTAATGTGAATGAGTTCAAGCGGTGTATGATCAGAGATGGCGGTGATCTTGCGGTAAAGGGTTACGCGGCTCATATTCATATACCGCGCCAGCTGCTCCACATCTAATTCTACTTCCTCTATATGTTCTATAATGATGGCATGCAATGTAGCCAGAAACTGTTCATCGGCTTTTGTATGTGCCATACTGTTTAAGTGTACCAACGGCGAGTTGGCAAAATACTCGCGTACCATATTACGGTTGGCTAACAAACTGGCCATCTGCGCAAGCAGGTGTTCCTTAGAAAAAGGTTTTTCAATATAGGCATCGGCGCCTAATTCCAATCCCTGTACTTTGGCCTGGATCGTATTCTTGGCAGTGAGCAGAATAACGGGGATGTGCGAATACTCTACATTCGATTTAATCAGCGAGCATAATTCAAACCCATCCATATCAGGCATCATTACATCGCTAATGATCAACTGAACAACATTTGAACCCAGCGCCTGTAACGCTTCCTGACCATTTAAGGTTTTCAGCACGGCATACTTCGGTTGTAGTATCCTTTCCAGAAATTCGAGAATTTCCTCTTCGTCATCAACCAATAAGATAAGTGGTAATTGATTCATCATTTCTTTTTTACAGGTGGTTGTAATGGTAAGTAAAGCACAAAGGTGTTCAGTGCGCCATTATCTTCTTTTACATACAGTTTGCCCTGGTGTAATTGGGTGAGTGACCGGGCAAGCGTTAACCCAATACCGGTTCCTTTTTGTTTTATATTTTCTTTGATGCGATAAAAGGGTTCAAAGATGCGCTCCCGCATGGCCGCTGGTATCAATACGCCATCATTGCTGAACTCTATCATAAAACCGGTATCTTCTTTTTGTACGGGAAACAGTTGAACGGCAATTTCCCGTTCAGCATATTTCACGGCATTGCTGAACAGGTTGCTGAAAATTTTATTCAACGCATCTTCATCAACAGCTGCAAGAACAGGCGTATCTGGTAATAACAGAACGAATTGCAGGTTTCGTTTGCGGGCCAGTGGTTGAAAACCGGCATATACTTCCTGCAACAGGTTGATGATATTCACTTTGGTAAAATCTAGACTAAAACCCTTTGCTTCCGTTTGGCGAAAGTCGAGGATCTGCGTGATCAGCGTCATCAACCGGTTGGTGTTTCTCTCCATCATCGCTACATCTTCTTTGATGTCGGGCAGCGCTTCCACTTTTTCCATCAGGTTCTCTACCGGTCCTTTTATTAAAGTAAGCGGTGTTCTTATTTCATGGGCTACATTGGTAAAGAATTCAAATTTTGCCTCATATATTTCCTTCTCCTTTTTTTCCTGCGATCGTTTATGATAGCTTTGAATGAATGACCAGGCTATTGCCGCTACAATGGCCGTATACACCAACCAGGCCCACCAGGTGTTCCAGACGGGCGGGGTAATGGTAAGCTGTAATTGTTTCTCCTGACTCCAGTGGCCATTGATGGCGGCAGCTAAACGAAAGGTATAAGTACCCGGCGCCAGGTTGGTGAAATATACTTTGCGGTTGGCGGTGAGGTACGTCCAGCTTTTATCAAGGCCCTCCATCCTGTATTTATATTCGGTGATCTCCGGACTGGTATAACTTAACGCGGCAAAGTCGATGCTGAAAGATGATTTATTGTATGGCAGCTTAAGTGTTTGGGTATATAAAATGGATTGCTGCAGCGGCGAATGGTCCTTATCGATCAACAGTTCTTTGTTGTGTACCTGAAAACCGGTTATATATACCAGCGGCGCCAATTGACTCTCTATAAACGTTTCTGGCCGAAAAGAGATCATGCCTTTGATAGAACCGAAATATAACCTGCCACTGGCATCCTTATAGCCACTGTTGTAGTTAAACTGATCGTACAACAACCCATTGGCAGTGGTATATATAGTCATGTTCTGTGTAATAGGATTCAGTTTTACCAGCCCTTTGGAAGTAGTGACCCAAAGCTGCTGGTTATTGTCTTCTACGGTTTTGAACACAAAATTACTGGGCAAGCCGTTTTGCAACGTGTAACGAGTGAAGTGTTTGCGCGAAGCATCCAGTTTGCAAAGTCCGCCGCCTTCGGTAGCGATCCATAAATTATTATGACTGTCTTCCCCTACAGCATTAATATCGTTGATGGATAAACTATTGGTATCATTCGGATTGTTCTTCAGCCGGTCCCAATGCCTGGTAAGCGGATCATAATACAACACGCCCTGGTTATGCGTGCCCGCCCAGATAATACCCGCATGGTCTTCCGTTAAACAACTGATAAACTCGCCATACGGCGTTTCCTGCAGCCATTCAAAATCTTTGGTAGCCTTCCGGTAATGATACACGCCACCGCCACTGCCCAAATAGATCTCGCCCCGCCTGGTTTGCAACATGGTCACAATAAAATTATTTCGGAAAGCATGGTCGCGCACATTGCCATAATGTTTTATCACCTGGCCTGTTGTGCGGTCTATAATGTCAAGTCCGTGATCGAGCGTGCCTACCCACACTTCATTATCCAACACCAGCAAACCATGAATATTGTGATAAGCGATTCCGGTAGCAGTGCCGGTAGGTTTATATTGTGTAAAGGCGCCGGTGCGTGGGTTTAGTTTGTTCAATCCTGCGTCTTCAGTACCGATCCATACATTACCATCAGGATCGTCGCATATTTCGCGTACGGCACTGCCGCTGATGGTTTTATTAGTGCGGTCGGGAAAGTATTTGGTAAAGGGAGTGAAAGGTGTGGGATAATAATTGACGCCACCAAAATAGGTGCCGGCCCAAACACCGCCTTCTTTGTCTTTGCACAACGTATAAACCGCATTATCCGACAAGGAATAAGGATCGGAAAACTTTTTCTTCAAATTGGTGAACTGGCGCGTGTTGAGGTTATAAATAAAAATGCCCGATTCGGTGGCAAACCAATATTCATTATCCGAGTATTTCAAGATGTCGCGTACATAAATAGTGGTTTTATCGGCGCTGTAGATCAACAGATCGGTATAGCTGTTGGTAGAAATGTTATACAGCTTTATACCCTGGCAGGTTGTACCAATAAAGATGGCGTTCTTCCCGGCAGGGTAGATCTTTTTCAAGAAGCAGGTAGGCATTTGCGGCGAATGTGCAAACACATCTGGTCCTTTAAATGTTTGCGTAAGCGTGTCGAATCGTTTCAGGTACCCATCCATGGAGCCGAACCACATGTCGCCAGTTTCGCTCATACAAAGTGCGGTGGCGTAAATGGTTTTCTCTGGAGGAAATTTGGTTAAGCGGCGGGTAGTAAAATTGTACCGGCAAACCATGGCGTTTGATTGGAACCATAATTGTCCCTGCCGGTCCATTTGAATATTGTTAACCTCCGGCAGCGTATCAATGAAACGCACCAGGCGTTCTTTGGTGTAATCAAACTGGTATAACCCGTTTTGTGTGCCCACCCACAGATTGTCTTTTGCATCGGCAAACAAACAAAAGATAAAATCTTTTTTAAGTTGTTTGCCTTCATTGTCTGACCGGAACAATTTAAACCGGTAGCCATCGAACCGGTTCAACCCCTCCTTGGTACCAAACCATAAAAAGCCTTTATTATCCTGTATGCTGCAATACACCGTATTGTTCGACAATCCATTCTCAACCTGGTAATGTTTAAAATAATAAGGTTGACCGCTGACTTCACTAACAGTGAGCCATAGTACAAGCAACAACAACAATCGCATTTGTAATAAGCAGTTCATTGGAACGGTAATTTAAGTAAGAATGGATCATAAAAAAACAGTATGTAACAAATTGAATCAATTCTGAAACGCAGGGAATAATCGCTGTGCTGCTAAAGAATTTATTTCATGTTGTAATCAAAATCAAAGGGTTCAAATCCTTTAGCTGCCATTATTAACCAACAACTGATTGCTTTATGAAAAAGTTAAAAAGGCATGTACTGCCTCCTCCAAAAACCAGACTCTTTTTTTTCCTGCTCTTAATTTGTTTAATTTCAATAAACGGCTGGGCGCAAAACAAGCCG
>CBIMFG010000426.1:0-5017 GCA_966243125.1 uncultured Niastella sp. | reverse complement strand
ACGGGCAGGGCTGCCTTTAGCTTCTCAAACTTCGACAGCCTGAATACAGCAAAACAAAATGCGGCCCTGTATTATGCGGTAAACAAAATGCTGAGTAATGAAATGCCCCTGCCCTCCTATGCAATGGTTCACCCTGAAAGCAAACTAACAACGGAAGATATAGATGTACTGAAAGCATATTTGAAAAGCCGTACGCCCCGAAAACCGGGCGACAGTACCCCTGTAACAGCAACAGCTACCATTGGAAAGAAAACCGCGAGTCCTACCCTTAATGGTATAGCCTATATACAGGATTGGCGTAACTGGACAGCCATCAGCACATCAGACCGGTTCGACAACGGTTCCATGCGAATTATTTATGGTAATGACATAGCCGTAAATGCCATTAAGAATAAACAGATCAATCCGTTCCCCGACGGCGCCGTGCTTGTAAAAGCCGCCTGGCAACAACAATCAGGGAAGGATGGCATTGCTCATACCGGCCAGTTTATACAAGTAGAGTTTATGATCAAAGACGCGAAAAAATATGCCACTACAGATGGCTGGGGTTGGGCCCGATGGAAAGGGGCAGATCTAAAACCATACGGCAACAATGCCAGCTTTACAACCGAATGTACCAGCTGCCACCAACCAGTGAAAAACAATGATTATGTTTTTACGGCTCCACTGGACCTGTATTCATTTGTTCATTCAAAATAAGAACCATTGCTATGAAAAAATATCACCTCGTTATAATCACCCTCCTGTTTTTTAGCACTGCCTGCACAAACAGAAAAGCAAATTTTAACCAGGAAGCCTCCTTTATTTCCACAGATACCCTTCCTGAAAATCCTTTATTGGAAAAGGTACTGACTGCCTCCATCAACACCAATGACAGCAGCATGAGTACCCTGTATGCAAACAAAATAGCCTGGGAGTATGCCATAAATCATACTGACATAAACTATCCGCCCGGTTCCATTCTTTACCAGGTAACCTGGAAGCAAAAGGCTGACTCCCTTTGGTTTGGCGCTAATATTCCAAAAGAAATAAAATCAGTTGAACGTATTTCGTACAATAACAACAGCCCTGCAGGGTATGAACTGTATGAAGGCCGTCCTTTGCAAAAATCCAGCTCAATAATAGATACCATAAGAATAGCAACAATCATCAAGCAAAAAATGGCAATCTCACCTTAGAAAGTTAAAACAGTTACAGGTTACAGGTTACATTTCCCTGAAACTTGCAACCTGTAACCAGCCCCTTTAGGGTGCTGGGAGGACAAGCTTCTTATAATCCGCGGTGCGTTCCTCCAGCGTTTTATCATACAATGACCGGTCAGCAAAGGCCTCTGGGTTATAGGCATCACCATCTTTTCTTTTTTCATGCAGGTTGAACTGACTGGCATGGGATGCTACCCAAAGGTCGAATTGCAGTTTCTTCATGGCATCGAGCGTATAGGCAAAATCCTTACTTATGCTGGCATAACCCGGCATGCCGCTCATTTTGGTATCAGGTAATATAGTAGGCATGTTGGCTATAAGTACGGTATAACTTCTTTTTTCATCTTTTACATTCACCAGGTAACTACAGGAACCCTGCGTATGACCGGGGTGATGCAACAGCACGAGTTTGGTTCCGCCTAAACTGATAGAATCCTGGTCATTCAATAATTTATCAGCTTTTACCGGCAGGTACAGCGGACCTTTCCCACCCATATAGTAATCGGAATTGCCGCCATCGGCCAGCACTTTTGCGTCTTTTGCGTCAACCATCATTTTGGCGCCGGTTTGCTTTTTTATTTCAGCCATACCAGCCACATGATCAAAATGCGCCTGAGTGGTTAACAGGATCTTTATATCGGAATATTTTAAACCCAATTGCTCTATGTTCTTTTTTATCATGGGTACTGACTCCGCCAAACCGGTATTAATGAGAATATGTCCTTTGGGCGTGGCAATTAAATAACAACCAAGGTCATACGTGCCTACATAATACAAATTACCGGCAATGCGGAACGGTTCGGTTGGTTTAGACCATTCCTTATTATCTATAGGTAAAGGCGCCAGTTTTTGGGCATGAACGGAAGCATTAATAGTCAACAGGACAAGTGCAGAGATTACAAATTTTCTGAACATCTTAATAATGTTTAATCGGTAGGTAAATGGAATCAGAGCTCTAAAATTAAATGTAAAATTGTCAAAAAGGTGCCGTTCATCACAATTAACCTACATCTACGAATATTTTCGTTAATCTTATGATCTATTGATTGAATGATTCCCGTAATTGTGCTTTTATGAAACAACCACTACTGCTTGTCAGTTTAACCACGATCCTGCTTTTCCTGTGCGCGCCTTTATTTTCCCAAACCATTGCTACCTTGTCCGGCACCGTTTCAGACAGCACAAAGCCGCTTGCTTATGCAACAGTTATCTAAAACACTTGTAAAGAGCAATTATACCACCCTGTTGCCCAATATTCAGTTCACTAATAAAGTAAACCCGCTTATTACACTGGTATTTACCTATACCAAAAGACTGCAACGTCCCTACATCTGGGACCTGAACCCTTTTGTAGTGAACAATGACTCATTGAATATTACAACCGGTAATCCTGATCTGGGCCCGCAAACCATGCATGTCTTTGGCAGTCAGTTGCGATATGGCAAGGGAAGTACATCGGGCGGTATTAATATTGAAGGCAGTTACAGCGGAAATAAGATCCTGCAATATGCCTTCTTCGATCCGCAATCCGGTATCACCAAAACCACCAGCCTGAACATTGGAAAGGAATACCAAACAAGCGTTAGTATGAATGTGAATACCAGCATTACCCCTAAATTGAGTCTTTATATCAACGGGGCAGTCCGGTACACTAAAGTCACTAATAATGCGGATGCCGGTCAATCTAACAGCGGTTTTGGCGGCAATTTCAATTTCAACGCCACTTATAAATTCACCAAAAAATTCTCAGCCAGTACCTATTTGGGATTATGGCAGGATACCCGTTCCATTCAAACTACCTATCCCTTCAATACCTGGCACAACGTGGCCTTGAATTATAAAATGTTCAAAGATAAATTCCTCATCTCTTTAAGGGGAGTTAACTATTACGAAAAGAACCGCGCCTTTACAACCATCACCGCGGACGCCAACTTTTATAATACCAATACAACAACCGTCATCAGGCGTGGCGGCGTACTGGCCTTAACCTGGAATTTTGGAAAACTCGCCGAAAACGTTTCTAAAAAGAAAGGCGTTAATAATGATGATCTGTTAAGTAAACCCGCTGCAGGCAATTAGCAGTAAGCCGTGATTAACATCCTGATAACAAAATTGGCATTAAGTCCACAAAGTGTTTACCAATCTCATTATGAGTAGGTGAAATTTTTGCAAACGGCTTGTTAAGGGGCGTTAATAAGTTTTTCTCCCCCGAACTACTTATTAGTTTTGAGCCCAAATGAGAGTAGCCATTATTATCGTGTGCATGTTCTATATCCTCTTTGGGGGATATAACTGGCGCTATGCGGGTATGCAAGGCTTTAACTACTCTTCCCTTCGCCTGGTAAAAAGTAATGTAAAGTTTACAGACAATAAACAAGGGCTGCCCGTCGTTAAAGCCGCTCCTCCTGGCGAACCCGGCGATGCCGTTATTCCTGATATTGAGGATGAAGACAGCAACGACTCTACTGCAAGAAAATATAAAATACTGGCCAGGTGCTTATATGCCTTCGGCTATTCCTTTGTTTTAACCTATCTCTTTAGCCGTTTCAGATCTTCGAAACCATATTACCCCCTTTTTGCTTTTAAATACATAACCCAACGTGTTTTAAGGATCTGATGAACCTTTTTCAGAAACCCCGGGACCGATCATGATTTTTTTTGCCGTTCGTTTGTTATTAGTACATACCTCCTGCTTTACAATTCAGATCTTACCCTGGCGACTGATAATTCTATAGCATTCCCCCAAGTAAACCCTTGCTTTTAAAAAGCGTGTAATCGCATAACACCCATTTATTGTCATGAAGAGAGTCGTCTTGTTTACCAACTTGCTGGCATTGTTGTTTGCCACCAGTTGCAAATCTACCAAAGAAGAAAAAGAAGAAGTTAGCAAGTACATTGCTACCAGTCCTGTTAAAATGGATACCTCCTTTATCAAGGAGTATGTTTCGCAGATCAGGTCTGTACGAAACATCGAGATCAGAGCACAGGAAAAAGGTTTTCTTCAAAACATTTATGTAGATGAAGGCCAGTTTGTAAAAGCCGGTCAGTTGTTGTTCCGCATCATGCCCAAATTTTACGAGGCAGAAGTGTTGAAAGCACAGGCGGAAACAAAGTCTGCAGAAATTGAACTGGCAAATTCCACCACCCTGGCAGATAAAAATATTGTTTCTAAAAATGAACAGGCGATAGCGCAGGCAAAACTCGATCAGGCTAAAGCGGAAATGGCATTGGCAAAACTGCATTTGCAGTTCACTGAAATAAGAGCGCCCTTCGATGGCACCATCGACCGCCTGCCTAAAAAACTGGGTAGCCTTATCGACGAAGGCGAACTGCTTACCAGCCTGTCAGACAACAGTGAAATGTTTGCTTACTTCAACGTTTCAGAACCCGAATACCTGGAGTATAAAGCCAATGGCAAAGCCACCGGCTACAAGGTTGGTTTGTTGCTGGCCAACAACAAACCGCTCAAATATTCCGGAGTGGTAGAAACTATTGAAAGTGAGTTCGACAACGAAACCGGCAATATTGCATTCCGCGCAAAATTCCCCAACCCCGACCGCTTGTTGAAACATGGCGAAACAGGTAAGGTATTGATGACTGTTCCTGTACACCAGGCATTGATCATTCCGCAAAAAGCCACTTTCGAAATACAGGACAAGAAGTTTGTTTTTGTGATCGATAAAAACAATGTAGTTAAGTCAAGAAGCATCAACTTAACCGGCGAACTGGTAGACCTGTATGTAGTGGCCAGTGGTTTGGAAGAAGGCGACAAGATCCTGTTGGAAGGTGTTCAGAAAGTAAAGGATGATGATAAG
>CBIMFG010000425.1:0-5026 GCA_966243125.1 uncultured Niastella sp. | reverse complement strand
ATACAAAGCAAAAATTACAATCCCAATTCCAAAATAAACAGAAATTTGTTTTTTATCAACTGAACCTGCTCACCCAGTTTGGAAGTAAGCATACCCCGCTCTGCATTTGTGTGAAAACTGTCAGGGACTTTATTTTCTGTTTCCAGCAAAAGCCAGGAAGCCAGGTAGCCGTTGTATTTTGGATGGATGTTGTCTTTCAGTAATTGAATATTGGTAAAAGCGTCTGCATTTACGGGCGGATAAATACCCAGCAGGTGATTGCCGCTGAAAGTATTAATGCCATCAAGCAGCATCGCTGTATTGCCTGAGTTTAATCCTCTTACAAAAAGCCCGCTGTTTAATTCTGAGGTATGAATAATGCCCGCTTGTTTTTGCAATGCCTCATATATGTTGGCCTCGCCCAGCACGCTTCCTTTCTGTAAAATTTCATCGTGACTCAATTCAATGTTGGCAGAAGGGTTGAGGGGTTTGCCGGAAATTATGGTGACTTCTTTGAGGGCATTGGTTTTAGTATCCAATAAAATTTGAAGACTGGTATCTTTTAAGGCTGTAAATGTAATTTCATAAGGAGCGCAGGATACGTAAGTAACCTCAAGCCTGTATGTTTGCTGCGGTAACGCAGCAAAAGAAAAGAAACCGGCGCTGTCTGTTACTTGTTGGTAGTTTTTTGGGCCATTCAGTTTTATTGAAGCATTTTGTAAGGCCTTTTGTTGATAATAAACATGCCCGGTAATATTTACCTGTGCCTGCAGGTTATAACAGGTAAACAGCAGGAGAAGAAAGAGGATGCTTTTGCGTAGTTTGATTTCCATTGGACCCAAATGTCAATATGAAACTGCCGTAAACAAACGGTGTTGTTTACGGCAGTTTGCGATGAATGTCACCTGTATTAGTTGTTTTTTGTAGCGTAGTTGGCAGTCAGCTCAATGCGAATGCTTCCGCCATCGCTTTCAACAGACGAGGCGTTGGCAACGATTGTTTGAGGGTAGCCTACCCCGTTGAAGTCTTTGTATTCAATGGAACCAAAAGTAACGCTGTTAGCATAGGATACCCGTTTTGGCGCATTTATAAAATTGAAAGCACCTAAACCCGGGAACATTGACCCAATTGTATTGCCAAAGAAGTTTTTATAGTTCGTGTATTCCAATGTAACAAACAAATACATACCTGCAGGGCGAACGACTGTAGGTTCATATGGGTTTGTTGGATTGCTCCATGGGTCCCACTGGTCGTAGCTATAGGAATACATATCGCTCTGATAAGTGTATATTTTTATCGGGTTTCCACTGGCATCATATTCTGCCTTCATCATTTCTGTAGTGTTAGCGCCATCTTGTTGCTTTACAGAGATCAGCTGGTTCGATGCGTTGTATTCGTAGTTCATTGTTCTGCCAGCTGTATTATTAATATATTCTACGCTCTGCGTTACCTTTTTTAAAGTATTATAGGTGAAGGTCACATATCGCTGCGTAGCCGTATTGGTAGCTTTACTAACCAATCCATCTGAGTTGGTTTCAAACGCGTAAGATTCTGTAGAAATAACATCTCCTGGATTGAATACACCTGTTTTGTCATATCTGCCATTTACCGGGTACCAATAGAATGCAGAACCAGCTGGGGTAATAGGACTGGAGTATGTCTCGTACACGGTGGTTTCAGTGTATTTTATATAGGAGTTGTAATAGGGTAACTGGGTAGAAGATTTGTACACATTGGGGTGCTTGGTGTATAGATAGTTGCTGCCGTTTTGACCATGGTATATATATAATGCGTACAACCCGTTAGCACCTGCTTCCGTGTAATAATCTCCTTTGTAAGAAGTAATTGAAACTTCTTCGGGATCGGAATTTATATAAGTATAAGTGTATGCTATTTGTTTACTGGTTGCATATCTCTTCACCGTTGCGCCGCTCAATTTACCTGCGGTATAGCTTTTTGTAACTTCCGTGGTTTTCCTGATTTGCCCGTCAACAATGTCGCTTGATTTTGCTGAGGTAGCATCAAATGTGGTAGCATCATAGGTCATTTCCAGGTAAGGAGCTGCACCTGCATACAACGAAGTAATAAACTGCTTGCCATTTGTATCTGAAAGCAACACGGCAGACAGGCTGCCATTGGCGCCTGCAACGATCTGGAAGGAAGATTCGTTTCCGTTGGTAAGTTTGATCTTTAAAACGCCTGTAGCTTCATCGTAAGTGATGGATGAAATGCCAGCTCCTGGTGCACCATTGTCTCCCTTATCGCCTTTAATTCCTGCAGGAATGGGAGTCGTTACTTTCTCGCCTGTATTATAGGTTAAGATCATGTTCGAGCCTTCGAACGTAATTGCGGTAACTGCTTTGCCTTTTTCAAGCGCATCCAATCTTTGTTGGAGAGCTGCGATGTCATCGCTGTTGCCGGAGTCTTTTCCACAGCCAAAAAGAAGGCTGCTAAGGGCCAGGGTTAGGACCAAAACTTTTTTAGTCATTGTTGTGATTTAACGTTTTTTAAAAATAAGGGCAATTGAATAATGTTGTCTGACACTTTTTTATCGGCCGTAACCCCTGATTTTACGCCGCCAAAGTACAAAAGTTAAATAGAATTGCAAATGCTGATGGACGTTATTATTTGGAACGTGTTAAAGTGTTTTATTTGTATGTTGTTAATAATTAAATGATTAATAATGTCAATTTGTCTTGAATGGTAGAGGTAACGTGCAGGCAAATAGGATAAAAGCAAAACACTTATTTTTATTAAGCCGAACACTGGTAGCTCAACAGAAAACGAAATACGCGTCATTGACGTTACAGGCGTATTAAGATTGGTAAAAAAGGTTCGTGGCGATTCATTCATCGTGGTACTTAACGCCAGTGAATTACGCACCGGCACCTATTTTATCCAAATCATTAACAGCGAAGGAAAGATCACTAATAAATAAGTGACCATCATTAAGTAATCAGTGCTGAATGCAAAACGGGCTATCTCAACAATAATATTGGGATAGCCCGTTTGTTTTAGTTAACTTACTATTATGTCAAAATATAAAGATGTAGTGGTAACACTCTCCAAAAAACATCCCGAAACCGGCGAACCAGTGCCGGCCGGGCACACCTATGTAATTGGTGTACTGGGCAATAAAAAGAAATGGTATGAAATTGAATCCGAGTCATTGAACAAATTGTCGAACGACGATTTACAAAAGGAGCTGTTTAAAATATTGCATCCGCAAACACATCATTAACCGCATCTTGCTCCAAACGGTTATATAAGTTGAACCTCCGGCTCCAAGTCTGGGGGGATGTACTTCCATTTTATTCTTCGTTAGGTGCCCACATCCTAAAAAACTTAAACTGTTTTGAATATTCATCTCTTGGGCAAAATGCAATACACACTTCTTCATTATTTAAAGCACTTTCTGTTAATACTATGCTTTTAGCTTCAGATTTTGCATTTTCAAATTCTTTGTCATTTACTTTACAAACCACTTTTTTAAAAACTGAATTAATCCAGTTCTGCATATCATTGTCCAGCTCATATTTTTTGTAACAAGCTAGTGAGGCGTGAGCGGTAATTACAGGAACGAATTTGTTCGGAACACGCTCTTTTATTAAAATATACATTTTCATTTTTTATAATTATTTCCATAACCTTCGAACAACAAAAGGATTTTTCATCTTTTTATACAGCGCTATCCCTGCAATGGTAAAAAGGCATCCAAACAGTATTAGTAACCCTTTAGTACCAAGGCCGGCCAGTATTAAAATTAAACCTGCCAATGAATGTTGACCTCCGACCACATTATACTCGGCCCCTAATTCCATATTACTGGCAAGGTAATAGGACCAGATAAATAAACCGAGGACAACAAAAAGCGCTATCAGCGGCTTTTTACCGGCTTCCAGGCCGGAAACAGAAACTTCGGAGTATTGAATGCCGGGAATGTTTTGCATGAGGTAGGTAAAGATCTCTACTCTTCTGGCGGGATCTGAAACAATGAATTCTTCAGTTGAACTTCCAAAGAAGATCTCTACCTTGTTTTTGTGTTCGTAGAAATTGATCGCATTGATATAGCGAAAAGGAACACTCATGACATTCTTTTGGGGGATCTTGTTCATTTTGAGATCAAATACATAATTATCGATCTCCGATTCTTTGGGGTTGAACAGATAAATGACCTGATCTTTTACAGCTACTATTTTCGTGTCTTTCTTTTGGGTACTTGTCCAGATCATGGATTAGTCGGTTTTTTATAGGAGAACGGGTTAAGCGGACAAGGTATAAAAAATATATTTTACTGCATAGGGGGCTTCAATATCCCGAACAGGTAACTTCAAATCTATCTGTCAGGATCGATGTTGTTTTTTCTCCCGGGCTTATTTCATGCGGAATTGAAAAGTATTCACCGGTTAACAACACGCCCTTGTCGGCTTTTTCAAGGGTTACTTTCAAAAACCCATGCCTGTTATCACAGAACTGTTCAAGACGCACCTGCTCAGCTAAGGTGCTGTCCGCTATAAAATTATTATCCCCTTCCATAACCAAACTATGCAAATCATCGTAACCACCTGCACCTGCAACAATAAACCGAACAGTTGAGCCATTCGCATAATGCCGGCTGAATCGCTGATAATTGTGCACATGTCCGCTGAAGACTATATCAGGAAGTACGCCTGATTCTGTAAACGCCTTATCAAGAAATTCAATCATGAAAGAACTTGCTCCATGGTTGGAATCTGCAGAATAAGGAGCCTGATGCACACAAACAATCAAAGCTTTCTCCGGCCTCTGCAAGCGGGCATTTTTAAGCTCGCGAATAAACCAATCCCGCTGCTGTTCAGTAATCATTCCAAATTTTGTGACATTTCCATATAAGCCGATAATGTTTGCAAGCGGCGTTTCCAGCGTCCAATAAACATTAGGCTGTATCATGCTTTTTCTGTTTACATCACCGCTGAAAAGAACAGGTCGGGATTCAACGTCGCAAAAGACCTGCATGAAGGCGTCAAGGCTATTATAAGGCGTTCCTGCCGGATTAATATCTCCATCG
>CBIMFG010000424.1:0-5034 GCA_966243125.1 uncultured Niastella sp. | reverse complement strand
TCCTCATCATTTCTTATGTAGGATATCAGGATTTTAAACTACCATTCGACAGCTTTTTATTGTCTCGTGCCAAAAACAATGTTTTAGACATCAGTATCCTCATGGAACGTGGCAAATTTGACGCTGTTGTCGTTAAAAAGAAGATCGACCGCGGCCTGTTGATGTGGAAACGTATTGTAAAACACAAACCGCAAAACGACCGCTACCGCTTCCATAACTTCTCTTATGAACTGTATAACAAACTGGAAGTAGACCTCAAGAACATCAAAAAAGAAAAATGGGAGAACCTCCCCTTTATCAAGAAGTTTAATTTTGTGCTGAATAATATTGATACCACCGAAGAAGGGGTGCCTTACTTACCTGTATATATTACTGAGGCCATTTCTGATTATTACTTTCAAAAAACACCCCTGCGCCGCCGTGAAGTGTTTAAAGGCACCAAAACCATGGGCGTAAACAATGAAAGCGTGAGCAAATTATTAGGCGGTATAGATCAAAACGTAAACTTTTACGCCAACTTCATTCCCGTATTTGATAAACAGTTTGTAAGCCCCATCAGCGATAATGGCGATGCGTTCTATAATTACAAAGTGCTGGATTCACAATTTGTAAATGGCCGCCGCCTTATTCACTTCTTCTTTATACCCAAACACAAAGGACAAAATACTTTTGAAGGCGATTGCTGGGTACATGATACCACCTTTGCCGTTCAAAAAATGAACCTTCGCCTGGGTAAAGATGCTAACCTGAACTATGTAAACCGCCTTAGTTTAATACAGGAATTTACGTTGCTTAACGACAGCACCTGGTTCTTAACAAGAGATAAATTTGTGGTTGATCTTTCCCTGCTTTCCGGCGAAAAAACACTGGCGGCTATTGGCAGAAAAACCACCACCTATAAAGAAATTGTTGTTAATGATACCTCGGTAACCAATGAGCTGGCAAAAAACAAGTTAATTGAAGAAACCATTTTTCCGCCCCAGGCCAATAATGCCCCTGATTCTTTTTGGGTACAAAACCGCCACGAAGAGCTAAGCGCTACCGAAAAGAAATTATACCAAACCATTGATACCCTGTTAAAACTGCCGGCCTTTCAACGGGCAGTAAAAACAGTGAACTTTCTGGCTACCGGTTACCTCGATATTGGCAAATTTGAGATTGGCCCCTGGTACAACTGGATCTATGCAAACACCCTGGAGGGCTGGCGATTTCGTTTTGACCTTGGCACCAATGAAAAAATGTTCAAAAATTTGTATTTACACGGGTACCTGGCTTATGGTACAAAAGACCAGAAATTCAAATACGAGGGTGATGCCTTGTATTTGTTCAAGAAAAATCCCCGTACATACATTTCTGCCAGATATTTAAAAGACATCGACTACGGACAGAATTATTTAGATGAAGTAAGCCAGGATAACATTTTTGCGTTGGCCATCAGAAAACCTGGCGTTCCTATGAAATTCATGGAGACCGAATTAATGCAGATGGACCTGTTCAAGGAATGGCATTCTGGTTTATCGGTTAACCTTACCGGTTCACGCAGATCATACAATCCCTTGCTGAACCTGCCCGAAAAAGAGATCTTCTACGATGGTAATGGCGTTACAGAACCTTTAAATACGTTTGAAGCTTCGGTGCAGGTGCGTTTCGCTTACTTAGAGAAGTTCCTGGAAGGAGATTTTTACCGGTACAGCCTGGGCAGTCCCTACCCTATTGTATCGGTTAAATATACGCGTGGTATGAAGGGCGTGTTGAACAGTCATTATGATTACAATAAAATAAGCGGTAGTGTTTCTGATTATTTGAAGATTTCGCCCTATGGCAATTTGTACTATAGTGTATTTGCCGGTAAAACCTTTGGCACCCTGCCCTTTATGTTACTGGATGTAGCGCCGGGTAATGAAATTTACTACTATAACAAGTATGCCTATAGCTTAATGAACCGCTGGCAATACCTGCACGATAAATATGCCGGGTTCAATTTCGAACATAATATTGGCTCTGGCATTTTCCGGTTTACAGGGCTTACCCGTAAGTTAAAATTCCGTCAGTTCTATACAGTAAAAGGATTGTGGGGAAGCCTGAATGAAGATAACAGGGCATTGAATATGCCTGCTGGTTCTACCTACATGTTTGAATCACTGGATGGAAAAACGTACCTGGAAGTTGGTACTGGTGTAGATAATATCTTTAAAGTGCTGCGGTTTGATTTTGTATGGCGGGTATTACCTCAACCCCTGCCCGAAGCATCCACACAACGATTTGGTGTGTTTGGAAGCTTTAGACTTCAATTCTAATAGTGAGGGGTGAGTGGTGAGTGGTGAGGGGTGAGTGGTGAGTTGTGAGTTGGGAGTGAAATACAGCTAATAATTATTTAGGATCCCGGCTTCGGTCGGGATTTTTTATTTCTACATGTTCTTCGACTACGCTCAGAACATTTAAACGCCCTTCGACTATGCTTAGAACATTTAAACGCCCTTCGACTACGCTCAGGGTTCAGGTAAAGAAAAAAAACAGGTGCCCTAGAAAGGGCTCCTGGTAAAGTGTAATTTGCGATACTTCACAAAGAAAAAGAACTACGATAGTTTGCTAATGCCCGATTGAAGTTCAGGGGAAACCTCAATTTTGCCGGTCAGTAACTTACTACCATTATTAAAACAGTTAAATCGTGCTTTGGTACTAAACATTCATGAAAAATATTTCTAATGTTGATTACGATCAACTGAACAGCAGAAAAGCTTGACCATTCTACATAATAAAAAAAGGGCGATTAGAAAATCGCCCCGCAGGTCATGCCCTCAAAGCTATTGCATAGACCTTGTTTAACTGTGTCAAAAATATTGTACAGAATTTGGAATAAATAATTTTTTAGACGAGCAGCAGCATTTTAACATATAAGCCCTCCAAAACACGACATTCTGCAGGAGTAATTTTGTGTAAAATCGACACTTTAATGGGAAATTAATATTAAACAGGTCATAAAAAAGCCTCCCGATTTCATCGGGAGGCTCAATTGAATAACGTATAATAAATTACTGTACAGTTACTGTAACAGATGAAGCCAGTTTTCCACCATATGAACGATGGATACCATCGGCATACTGCAGCGTTAATTTGTGCTCGCCAGGCGTTAATTTCAGTTCTGCTTCTTTTTGGGCATTGCCAAAATGCAGGTGTGTTGAATCTTTAGGCACCACGGTTCCCAAAGCCAGTGAATCACCGGCATCGATCAAAATGTGGTGGTGACCAGAACCTGGTTTTATTACACCGGCTGAATCAAGCGCAATACCTGATACGCCCATTTTTACTTTAAATGGAGATTTTATTTTCTGACCATTTTTCAGGTTTACGAAAAATACTTTGGCGCCGGCAGGAATTTCGGGTACCGGAGCTATGGCAGCAGTAGTATCAGCAGCAGCCGCCTGGTGCGTGGTATCTGCAGGAGCAACAGAAGCAGTGGTATCAGTAGCGGTTTCTTCAGTTTTTGTACCGCTATCGTTACAAGCAACCATGCCTAACAACAGAAAAGGAATAAGACCAATTTTACGCATAAACTATTTTTGAAGTGATGAAATAATGGTTAACCTATACGCACATGTACCCATATAACCGCGCAAATTTAATGCTATAGAGTTGATATCTACCGGTTTGACATCTTATTAACAATCAAAAAACCGGGCCTACTGCACTGCATCCAGCACCTGCAGCACGGTTTTGATGGCCTTTTTTATTTCTTTGGCTGAAATGGTAAGCGGCGGCGCTATTCGCATACATTCCGGGGCAAACAGGAACCAGTCGGTTAAGATGCCCTGCTGCAAACAGCCATCTATTACTTTTTTATTGATCTCGAAATTGTCGAACTCAACCGCTATCAGCAGCCCGTTTGCCCGTACTTTCTTAATTAATGGATTTTGCAACATTTCCAAAAACAGGGCCGCTTTATGGGCTACTTCGCCTACTATTTCTTCTTTCAACAGCGCTTTTAATGCCGCAAGTCCGGCAGCGCAACACACGGGGTGGCCGCCAAAGGTGGTAATATGACCCAGCACCGGGTTTTCGGTAAATACCTGCATGAGTTTTTTATCGGCCACAAAAGCGCCCAGGGGCATACCGCCCCCTAAGGCCTTCCCCATCAATACAACATCAGGCACCACATTAAACTGTTCAAACCCCCATAGGGTACCGGTTCGGCCAAAACCGGCCTGTATTTCATCCAGCACCAGCAGGGTGCCGGTTTCCTTGCATTTTTGAGCCAGCGCTGCCATCCATTGGGGAGAAGGGGCCACCACCCCACGCTCGGCCTGAATGGTTTCGGCAATTACACAGGCTGTTTGGGTAGTTATTTGTTCCAGCGATTCAAAAGCGTCGTACTCCAGGTGCAATACATCGGGCAACAGGGGCCTGAAGGCATTGCGCCAGTATTCATCGCCCATAATGCTTAGCGCGCCCTGGGTTGAACCGTGATAGCTTTTATTAAAGGCAATTATCTGCGTACGGTTGGTTACCCGTTTAGCCAGTTTCATGGCGCCCTCGGTGGCTTCGGCCCCCGAATTGGTAAAATACACCGAGTTCAGCGTGGGGGGTAAATGATCGGTTAGCCATTTGGCAAACTGTACCTGGGGCGTTTCTATCATTTCACCATACACCAGCAGGTGCATGTAATCGTCAACCTGTTTTTTGATGGCTTTTACCACTTTGGGATGGCGATGGCCTACATTGCACACACTGATACCAGCAATAAGGTCGAGGTATGTTTTTCCGGCAGCGTCCACTAACGTGCTTCCTTTTGCCTTTACAATCTCCAGTGCCAGCGGAGCAGGTGATGTTTGGGCCACATGACGAAGAAATAATTCGCGTTTATTCATAATCCCGGCAAAGATACAGGTTACCAGAAACCGTTGCAGGTTACATGTTGCAGGTTACAGGGTAACAATAAGGAGCGCGAGGCAAAATAACCTGAAACTTGAAACCTGGACCATGGAACTATTCAAGAGATTAATTATGATATTTGTAAAACAGAACATTAAAAGTAAA
>CBIMFG010000423.1:0-5037 GCA_966243125.1 uncultured Niastella sp. | reverse complement strand
TGTCCCTGGGTGTCGCCTCGATCGTGGCCTATTGCGTGTTCGAAACCTCGCTGGCCGGCGGCTTCGCGTTCTTCGCCAACCAAAGCTTCAACGAATGGTTCGGCGTGAACGTTCCCTGGCCGGTCTTCGCCTTTGCCATGGTGCCTGACTGCTTGGCTACGACCATGCTGGAGAACTTGGCGTAGGTCGCCTTGGGAACAATGTTCTTCGATACTTCTGTTACATAAGGCAGTATGGGATCGTTATTGGCGCTATCGGGCATAGGGCCAAACATCCGTAATACATCAAAATGAGCAAACGCCCGTAAGGTCAACGCTTCGCCTTTGATCAATGGGTAGTTATTATCCTGGAAGATGCTTTGCTTCGCATCTATATTCTCCAGAATGCTATTCACATCGGCCACTACTTTGTATTCCCTTGCATATATGGCGGTTCTGGCGCCGGCATCGGTATAATTGCCATTGGTGAGGGCAGTTAGGTCGGTACGGGCAGCCGAGATAACATCCCAGTTGCGCGCCATAAATTCAATGGAACCATACGTCATAGCGCTGCCATAGGCATCGTCGCTTTTCAGATCGAGGTAAGCGCCAACAAGGGCATCTCTGAACCCCTTCTGGGTACTGAATTGAAATTCTTTGGTGGTTTGGCCTTCCGGTTTTACATCGAGCCATTTTTTACAGCCGGTAAATACCAACGCGCCTGCTATTAATAGAGTTGTTGTAATCTTGTTCATGTGCATCAATTAAAAGGTTGCGTATACATTAAAGCTTACCTGACGGGTGAATGGATAGTCGAGCCCGCGCTCCTGTTTAACCGTAGAGAAATAGAATACTTCACCGGTATTAGCCGATAATTGCAGGGCCTGCATTCTTATACGTTTCAGGAAAGCGCGGTTGGTTACATCGTAGCTCAGGTTCACATTCTGACAGGTAAAGGTTGATTCATTCTGTACAAAACGTGATGATGCATATATCGCTGAAGTTTCATTCAATCCGCGGAACGCTGCATGATCGCCCGGTTTTTGCCAGCGGTCTTTGTACACCCGCTCATCTACATTCAGCCATCTGTCGGCATTCTCCACTTTATCTATCAGGGTTTGGTTATAGATCTGACCACCAAAACGATAACCAAAAGAGGCATTCAAGGTAAAGCCGGTATAACGGAACAGGGTGCTTATATTACCGCGGTATTTAGGTTGCGACAAACCCACCGCCTTGCGGTCGGCCGGTACCCAGGTATAGGTCATATTACCAAAACGATCTAAATAAATTTCCTTACCGGTACTGGGGTCAATACCTAATGAAGGCACTGCATAAATGGTGTTTTGTGAAGCGCCCTCGCGAATGATGCGGTTGGGGGTATTGGCATCATAATCGTATTGCAACGCCAGTTTTTCATTGGCTGCTTTTAATGCTTCAGACAGCTTTACGATCTTGTCCTGGTTATGGGCGACATTTGCCGTAACAGACCATAATAACCTCTTGCGGTTGTTACGCAATATGGTAACCCGGGCTGTTACTTCATATCCCTTTTGTTCCAGATCGCCAATATTCTCCACGTAGCTGTTAAAGCCGGTTGAATAAGGCAATTCGAGAGAAGACAACAGGTTCGATGTTCTTTCGGTGTAATAATCCGCCGTAAGATAAATACGGTCATTGAACAACTGTGTTTCCAACCCAATGTCTACTTTATCTGTTTGCTGCCATTGCAGGTTGTTATTTCCCAGTGATTGCTGGGTAGCGCCAATCCAGTTCTTATACCGGTCGTTCAGAATATAAGAATAGGTAGCCAGTGACTGGTAAGCATTAAAAGCCTGGTTACCGGTAACGCCAAAGGAACCCCGCAGTCTCAGGCGGTCGATGTAAGTAAGGTCTTTAAAGAATTTTTCCTTATGCAGGTTCCAACCCGCGCCCAATGCATAGAAAGGCGCAAAGCGTTTGTCGGTACCAAATTGAGAGGCGCCATCTACCCGGTAGGTAAGGTCTGCAAAATACCGGTCGTCATATACATAGTTAGCCGAAGCTACCAAACCAACCTGGCGGGTAGTTGATTCCACACCCGAAGGCTTGCCACCCTGCTGGTATTGCAAGGCATTGCCCAGGAAGTCAACGGTTTCATCGGGAAAACCTTCTGCAGCAAAATTATAGCTGGTGGATTTGGTTTCATTCATTTCGCCACTTATACCTATGGTTAAACCATGTACGCCTGCAAACAGGTTGTTGTACATGGCCTGCAGCCGGCCATTAAACTGGTATGTTTTATTAGTGCTGTAATTGTAGGTTCCCTTGCGGAATACATCTGCCGGTGCGTAGTTAGCAAAATCAGTATGCGAAGCCGGTTTAAAAATATCGCCTGTACCCTGTGTACTGTTAAGGCTGATACCACCGTTCACCGTAACATGGTTCACCGGCCGGTAATCTACCTGAAAGTTTTCGTTGATATTAGTATAAGCTGATCTGTTAAACGTATTCAACGTTGTATTATACATGGGGTTTACATAAGCGCCGCTGATCTTATTATATTGTACCCAGTAAGGATAGCTATAGGGCGTGAAAGTTTTTACCACATTCCCATTTGAATCATACGGGCTCCAGTAAGGGTTCAACTTGGCGTAATCGCCAAATGAGCCCCAAATGCTTTCATTGCTTTTGTTACTACCAATACGCAGGTTGTTTGAGAAGTTGAGTTTATTAAGGCGATATGAAATGGTAGCGGTACCGTTTACGGTTTCGCGGTTGCTGCCTTTCATTACCCCATTAATACGATTGTACTGCCCCTCCATTGCATAGCGAAAAGAAGCGTCCCCGCCTTCGAGGCGAATACTATGGTTTTGATCGGTTTGGGTATGTAATGGTTTGTGCAGCCAATCGGTATTCTGACCCGCATCAACCAATGCCAGCACCTGGTTATAATATTGTTCCATTGCCAGGTTTTCGGCCGGGGTTTTGGTGGGGTTTGAATAGAAGCCTGACACTTTTTCCAGCGCCAGCTTATCGCGGGCATTCAGCAGGTGATAGCTGCTCAAATCGGGCAGGCTCACATTAACGCTGCCTCTGTAAGTGGCCCTGAGTTTACCGGCCGCCGGTTGTTTGGTGGTAATTACAATTACGCCATTGGCGCCGCGTGAACCATATAACGCGGTGGCAGAACCGTCTTTCAGCAGGGTAATGTTCTGGATCTCGTTAATATTTATGTCCATCATCCGCTGCAGGGTAATGGGAAAGCCATCCATAATAACCAGGGGCGCATTGAGGGAAGCCGACTGGTACTGATATTGTTGCTCTCTTGCAGCCTGCGCATCGTTTCCACTACCTGTTGTTTGAAACTGATCGATGTTGGGCAGGTTACGGGTGCCACGCAATTGTATTTCGGGTACTGTATTGGGGTTTGAACCGATGGTATTATTGGTAACTACATTAAATGCAGGGTCTATATTGCCAAGGGTAACAAAGATGTTACGGCCCTGAAATTCTTTAAGCTCTTTTTCAGAAACAACCCGGGTAGCGCCGGTATAACTTTCTTTGGGTTTGTTGAAGATACCGGTTACCACCACATTTTCCTGAACAGCCTCGGCACGGGTAAGGGAGATTACTATGTTATCTGTATTGTCTTTTACTTTATAAGTAGCTACGTTAAAACCTACATAACTCACTACTATTATATCGCCCGGCTCTGCAGATACCCTGAAGCGCCCCTGCACATCGGTAATGGCGGCCCCTTTGTTTGGTTTGCCTTTAATACTTACCGAGGCGTTCGCCATTGGCCTTCCGGCACTGTCAGTAACCTTGCCGTTAATAATGATGCGTACTACTTCAGGCGCTGCCGCCGGTTCATTTACTACAACGGGTGTTACAGAAACGAACTTTAGTTTAGGATACACCATAATGGTTTTACCAGAGATGGTGAACGACAGATCCTGTTCTTTCAGTACGGTATTCAAAAAAACGCGCAAGGGCATATTCTGCACATCATAGGTTACCGGCTTTGCATTGGCCAGGGTACCTTTTTTGCTAAAAACAACATAGCCCGTTTGCTTTTCTATGGCTGCAAATACCTGTTTCAGTTTTTGAGCCTTACCGGTGAGTGTAACGCTTTGGGCCAATCCGGTAGCATGTACCTGAACCAAAGCAACAGTGAGTAATAAAACGGTTAATCTCATAGCCAGCATAATTTGGGCGAGGTTGTGGCGTCTTTCCTGCCTGCCAACCCGAAAGGCGGCGAAAGCCAGCTTACGGGCGGCTGCAAGCGGAAAGGACCGGCCACAATCAGCAGTTTTTTGCATAAATTGTGAACAGTTTTGGTTGTTTAAAATGATGATCACTACACATTGGATGCAGCCTTAACATGGTCCCGACAAGTCGGGACCTTCAGCCGGAGGTGCAGCGAACACTTCCGGTTTGTTTTTCAAGGTTGAACCCTTTTATTTTGACAGGTCAATTCCTGTTTTTATCAGAGCAATACAATCCCGTTTGGCGCAGCGCAGTTGTCTACGGCCATTACAGCATCGTTCAATAATGATAAGGAGGTTAGGTATAATGAGGATAAGGGGTGGTCTGGTCTGGTTTAACTTCAGGGCAGTACTATGAGCTTCCTGCCTTCAACTTTAAAATGTATATCTGATCGTTCTAACATTGTCAACAAATCGCTTAAAGTAACATCCCGCGTCATCTTGCCTTCAAACTCAACATCCGGAATGCCTTTCTGATAACTTACTTCAATATCGTACCAACGTTCCAGTTGTCGCATTACCTCACCCAGTGAAGCGCCTTCAAAATTAAACTGGCCGTTTTTCCAGGCAAGGACCTGTTCCAGGTCTGGTGAGTTGTGAGTGGTGAGTTGTGAGTGGGCCACCGACAGTGCAGCCTGCTCTCCCGGTTTCAGCATTGCCGATTGCTCCCGTGCCTGGCCGGGACCAATTGCCGACATCACCTTCACGCTTCCCTGCAACAGCGTAGTATAAATTGCTTTTTCGTGATCGTAAGCATTTATATTAAAGTGAGTACCGAGTACGGTTACTTATTCTTTATCATTTACTTT
>CBIMFG010000422.1:0-5038 GCA_966243125.1 uncultured Niastella sp. | reverse complement strand
CGCATGTTACAGGAAGCACATGACCTGCTTCGAAAAAATGTAAATGTAAAGGTGGGGTATGTAGAAACCCATAACCGAAAGGAAACGCATGCCCTGTTAGAAGGCTTGCCGCTGATACCCCGGCGGCAGGTCTTTTACAAGGGTAAACAGCTGGATGAACTGGATGTACAGGCCGTACTGTTATTACATCCCGAAGTAGTGATCGTTGATGAGCTGGCGCACAGCAATATCCCCGGGAGTAAAAATGAAAAACGCTGGCAGGATGTAATAGACATTCTGGATGCCGGCATTGACGTGATCACCGCAGTGAACATTCAGCATATTGAAAGCATCAACGAAGAGGTAAAGCAAATAACCGGGGTAGCCATAAATGAACGGGTGCCTGATAAGCTGTTGCAAATGGCCGATGAGGTAGTGAACATCGACCTAACAGCGCAGGAATTGATCACCCGGCTGCAGGAAGGCAAGATCTATGACCACCACAAAGTGCAGCAGGCGCTTACGAATTTCTTTCAACCCGAAAAGATCCTGCAATTACGTGAGCTGGCATTGAAAGAAGTGGCTGGGCAGGTGGAAAGAAAAGTAGATTACACCGTTACCAGGAACAATGCCTGGCAGCATGAACGCTTTCTGGCCTGCATCTCATCTTCGCATGAAGCGGCCCAACGCATTATTCGTAAAACCGGCCGGCTGGCTTCGTATTACAATGCCGACTGGTTTGTTTTATATGTGCAAACACCCGATGAAGAGTTGGATAAAATACCCCTGGCTGCACAACGGCATTTGATAAATAATCTGAAACTGGCCACCGAACTGGGGGGCGAAGTAGTGCAGGTAAAAAGCAAACGTGTTGCAAACGAGATCATTCAAACCGCTATCGATAAAAAGATCACCACCATTTGTATTGGAAAACCACATTTGAATTTATTTCAGGTAATTTTGAGGACAAGCTTATTCAACCAATTGCTAAAAACCCTGTCGGAAAAAGATATTGATATTATTATATTATCGTAATGGCATTAAAGCTTAAAACAAAAGTAGCCCTGGGTGTAGGTTTTCTGTTCTTGCTGCTGCTGCTGGTAGGCGGCGTGGGGTTTTATTATTTCAATAAGATCAGCCTGGAATCGCGGGATGTATTAAAGGATAATAATAAAAGCGTGGAGTATGGCCGCAAAATGCTCGATGCGCTGAATACCTGGGAAAAAGAACGCAATACTGCCCGGAAAGTATTTGAAGAGAACCTGGCTGCGCAGGAAACCAACGTTACAGAAAAAGGCGAATTGGATGTTACGCACGCATTACATCAGGATTATAATGCCTTTTTGCAACACGACGACTCCATGCCCCTGCAACTGGCTTTGCAAAAAAGCATCAGCCGCATTATTCAGATCAACCTCGATGCTATCAATGCAAAGAACGATGTATCGCAAAAGGCAGTTGACAATGCCAAGGTGATCATTACCATGATCATCACTTTTTGTTTGCTGATCGGGTTTACGTTCATGGTGAACTTCCCGGGGTTGATTGCAAATCCTATTGCTAAGCTAACGGATGGGATCCGCGCCATTGCCAATAAAAACTATAGTCAGCGTATTCACCTGCAGCGGAGTGATGAATTTGGCGAACTCGCCAACGCTTTTAATGCAATGGCCGAACAACTGGATGCGTATGAACACAGCAACCTGGCGCGTATTCTATTTGAGAAAAAGCGCGCCGAAACAGTGATCAATTCGCTGAAAGATGCCAGTATTGGCATCGATAAAAATGGCACCGTGTTATTTGCCAATCAGCAGGCCCTGCAATTGTTGAATCTGAAAGAAGCAGAGGTGGTAGGGCAGGCCCAAACCGATATTCAAAAACGCAACGACCTGTTCCGCTTTGTTACCAATGAAGAAAATGGCATGCCGTTCAAGATAGTGGTGAACGATAAAGAAAATTACTTTACCAAAGAACAGATAGATATTCAGCAGGAGCAGGAGACAATGGGACATGTGCTTATTTTGAAAAACATCACGCCCTATAAAGAACTGGATGTAGCCAAAACCAATTTCATAGCCACCATTTCCCATGAATTAAAAACACCGCTGGCCTCCTCCGATTTTAGTTTGCGTTTGCTGGAAGATGAACGCATTGGCCATTTAACCGATGAGCAAAAAGAACTGGTGCAAAGCCTCAAAGACGATAACCAACGCCTGCTGCGTATTCTTAGCGAATTGCTCGATCTGTCACAGGTAGAAAGCGGGAAGATCCAGCTGAACCTGCAACCGGTGTCTGTAAATGAGATACTCAACAAGGCGTTGGCTGCAGTGCAAAATGCCGCCAAGGACAAGAACATCCAGATAAAACAACAGCTCGCTGAAAAATTGCCTGAGGTACAGGCCGATGCAGAAAAGGCTGTATGGATCATCAATAACTTCCTTACCAACGCCATTCGCTATTCTGCGCAAAATGATCATATAACGGTAAAAGCTACTCAGCATAATACAGGTCATATTGAAATAGGTGTGCAGGATTTTGGTATGGGCATCGACGCTTCCCTTCAACAAAAAGTATTCGACCGGTTTTACCGCGTACCTGGTATTCATGAGAAAAAAGGCACGGGGTTAGGACTGGCCATTAGTAAAGATTTTGCCGATGCCATGGATGGCGAAATAGGGGTGGAGTCAACCGTTGGCAAAGGAAGTTATTTCTTTTGCCGGTTTAAAGTGGCCCCTTAATTGAACCTGGCTATACTTAATATGATTATCCCGCCAATTATAAATATAGAAAGCAACTGAAAAAGCGAGATCTTTTTCCGGAGGTCGGCAAACGAAACTTTTATTTCATTATTGATCCCTTTCTTCAACTGACCAAGGTTTCTTGAATAGAGGATCCTTACTACCAGCAACACTACTAATAACCCGATCTTTATCCGAAACCACAATTGCGGTCCATACACTTTATGCATTTCGGTCATCATACCAATACCCATCAATACGGCAACACCCAGGCATATGCCCATAATACGGTTGTATTTGCCTGTGGTATTAAACAGGGCTTTGGTAATGTCGGCGTTTTTGTCGCTGTACAACCACAGTTGATTGCTGTTGATCATATTGGCAATCAGCGTACCGGTAAATAAAGCGAAGGCGCTTACATGAATGATCAAAAAGGTCAGATAAACGGAATGAGGTATCATATACAACTTACTTTACAACAAAGTAAGCCGGGATAAAGGTGCGGCGCCTGTGATAAAGATCACAAAATAGCTCCCCGCATTCTTTTGTTGCGGATGCGGCTCAAGGTTTCCCTTTTAACCCCCAGGTACGAGGCCAGTTGTGAAATAGATACGCGTTGTAACAATGCGGGATCGTGCTGCTCTAAAAACTCATACCGGCCCTTTGCCGTGAGTATCCTGAACAATTGCAATTGCCGTTCCTGTTTGGCGGCTATCAGTTCCAGGTTCTTTTTCCCGGCCGCTTCCAGCTCGGGGAATTGCCTGGTCGCTTCCAGGATGTCTGGTTTATCGAGCCGGTGAATGAGCATGGGCTCGCAGGCCACTACTGCAAAATCGGTAGGAATATTGAACACATAACTGTTCTTATGGGTTACCGTTTCAAGCTCAAAATAAAAATTGAGATTTACTTCCTGTCCGCCCTGCACATTATAAGCCCGGCAGAAGCCCTGCTCAATCACATACAAACTCTGACAGGTTTTTCCGCACCGGATAATTTCCTCCCCTTTTTTATACTCAATGGTTGTAAAAAGGGGAATGATGGCCTCCTTTATGCGTGGAGACATGTCTGAAAAGATCCTGATGTGTTGTAGCAAACGTTCCATAATGCGCTAATCAACATTGTTCACCGGCTTTTGGTTGTTGTTTCTTGACAAAAGGCTAAAATCAGGGAACAAAGGGGCTTTGTTAATGCGTAAAGGGTGATTGTTGATGACAAAAAGGTCTTTGTTGGATTACAAAGAGGCTTGTTTCGAAAACAAGAAGGCTTGTTCGCTGACAATTATGTTTAGCCCGTTACAAAATGGTTGTTGATCTTGGCAAAATAAAGATTGTAATTGAAATTATCCTTCTTGTAATGCAGATGACTGTCATTGTAAACGAAACAATGGGCATTGTTGACGAAACAATAGTGATTGTTGCCGAACAATAAGCCTTGTTTTTAGAACAATGCCCCTTGTTTTCAAAACAATAACCCTTGTAGCCCAACAATTACGTTTAGCCCATCAAAACAAGGGTGGTTGTTTTGCAAGCGATGGTTATTGCAATCAAAGCAAGACATGTCGTTATGCAAATGATGCCTCTTGTAATTCGAACAAGGGCTCTTGTAATCAAACGTTAGGATAACAGCAGCCAACAAGGCCCTTTAAAATACTAACAGTAAATATAGGTTAAAATAAATATATCTTTTAGTCGTCATCAAATGCCAGTAACAGCGCAGGTTTCAGACTTTTTTGACAAACAGGCGAGATTAAAATTCAGATTATAAACCCACTAATTTTGTAGACTAAATAAAACGTATTAATATTGTACCATAATTGAAATGGAAATAGTTTATTGAATGATTGAAACTTCGCTCATGGCACAAACACATTTTACATTCATGACCCCGCCGCCCGTTTTACTTACAACGGGCCGTTGTTGTTGTTGCTAAACGTTCCATACTTATCCCGGAAGAGAGATTAACCCTGTACATAAATATTTCATTTGGTATGAATAGTTCAACTATCAATTTAGAACAGATTGAAATCAGCTACGGCCGTGCCGGCCCTATAATGGTTAGGAAGTAAAAAAAGAAGCCGGAATAGTTGCGAGCTATTCCGGCGGAAAACAAGGCGTTAAGGGCGGATAGAGATTGCGAGTCAAAGTCTGCCCCGCCTTATTGTTAATTACCAAAACAAAGATAATGACAAAAGCTGTTAGTGTATGGCTTATGCTTGCACTGCTTGTGCCGGTTATTGCATTTTCACAGGAAATCCCGGCAAATAATGCCCCCACACCTGCCGTGAAAACGAGCACAGAGAATATTATTCTGTCAGGCCGTAT
>CBIMFG010000421.1:0-5050 GCA_966243125.1 uncultured Niastella sp. | reverse complement strand
TTCAAGGTAAATTGCAAAAGCGCCTTTGCGTTTGCCACCGCCCTGGTCAACATAACGGGCTGTATCGTTAAACACACGCAGCATAGGAATAATACCATTGCTGGTGCCATTGGTTCCACCAATATAGCTACCGGTAGCGCGTACATTGTGAATTGATAAACCAATACCACCGGCGCTTTGTGAAATTTTAGCTGTTTGTTTCAGCGTATCGTAAATACCATCAATGCTGTCGTCTTTCATGGTCAGCAAAAAGCAGGATGACATTTGCGGCTTAGGCGTACCACCATTGAACAAAGTAGGCGTGGCATGGGTAAACCAGCGCTCACTCATGAGGTTGTACGTTTTAATAGCGCTTTCGATATCTTCTTTGTGAATACCGATAGATACGCGCATGTACATATGCTGAGGACGCTCAACAATAGCCCCATCTATACGCAGCAGGTATGATTTTTCGAGTGTTTTAAACCCGAAGTAATCAAAACCAAAATCGCGGTCATAAATAAGCGAGCTATCCAGCAACTCTGCATTGGCCTCGATGATCTCCATTACGTCATCGGCCAGCAAAGGCATTTTACGGCCTGTAGCTTTATCAGTATAATCATACAGTTTGCGCATGGTAGACGAGAATGATTTCTCGGTATTCTTATGCAGGTTGCTTACTGCTATACGTGAAGCCAGCAAGGCATAATCCGGGTGTTTGGTAGTTAATGAGGCGGCTGTTTCGGCAGCCAGGTTATCCAGCTCTGAAGTGGTAACCCCATCATAAATACCTTCAATTACTTTTTTTGTTACTTCTATCACATCAACCAGCGGGCTCAATCCATACGACAGTTTCTGAATACGCGCCGTGATCTTATCAAACTTTACCGTTTCTTTTTTCCCGTTTCTTTTTAATACGTTCATGTCAATGGAGTTTATAGTGCTATCAAATAATATTTCCGATCTTTCGGGATGCTGGATTTTTTACGCTCTGGCCTTTGCGATGGCTCCTTAGAAATCTTCATCAAGCGAAAACTGTTGCGATTCTTTGCTGGCGTTTACCCCTGCTTTGCGGTAATCACCTACCCTCTTCTCAAAGAAGTTGGTTTTACCCTGCAGCGAGATCATTTCCATAAAGTCGAACGGATTGGTGGCGTTGAACATTTTGGGATAACCCAGCTCACTCAACCATCTGTCGGCAACAAATTCAATATACTGTTGCATTAACCGGGCATTCATACCAATAAGATCAACCGGTAAAGCTTCGGTGATAAATTCTTTTTCAATACGAACGGCATCGCCAATGATATTGAACACCTGCTCCTGCGTTAATTTGCTGCTCAGCATGCTGTATAACAAGCAGGCAAATTCACAATGCAAACCTTCGTCGCGGCTTATCAGCTCATTGCTGAATGTAAGACCGGGCATTAACCCTCTTTTCTTCATCCAGAAAATAGAGCAGAAACTACCGCTGAAGAAGATTCCTTCTACTGCTGCAAAAGCTACTAAACGCTCGGCGAAGTTCCCTTGTTCAATCCAACGCAATGCCCACTCCGCTTTTTTCTTCACTGCCGGTACCGTATCTATGGCATGAAACAGTCTGTCTTTTTCGTTAACATCTTTAACATATGTATCTATCAGTAATGCATATGTTTCGGAGTGAATGTTTTCCATCATGATCTGAAAACCATAAAAGCAACGCGCCTCGGGCAATTGCACTTCACTCATAAAATTTACGGCCAGGTTTTCATTCACAATACCATCGCTGGCAGCAAAAAAGGCTAATACATGTGAAATAAAATGACGCTCGCCATCATTAAGCCCGGCCCAGTCTTTCAAATCGCCACTTAAATCAATTTCCTCAGCCGTCCAAAAGCTGGCTTCATGCTTTTTATACATTTCCCATATTGCGGGATATTTGATTGGGAGAATAACAAAACGGTCCTTGTTTTCCTGTAACAACACTTCATTTTCATGCTGCATGACTATAGTAGTTAGAATGTTTAAAAATGCGGCACGACAGCAGATAGCAACCCCATACTTCACATGAAATGCTGAAGCAGTAATCATTTGCCGGTACCTTATCGGGAAAGTTCCAAACATACTTTGTTACCGGCAGATCTACTGGTTTGACTGACGGGTGAAATGTCATTCAGTCAGCACCGTAACAAATTATTAATAAGAACCTGTACGAAAGTAATAGTCCTGTGAAAAACTAATCAAAAAGGTTCTTCACAGGGTGTTAATAGTTTTATCATCAGTATTAAATGCATTTGAATATTGGCCATGTTCCACATAAGGCCAAATCCGTACAAGCAATGGAAAAAGAATTAGTTAGAAGCGGAATGTGGGACAATGTTCCACTTAGTACTTTCCACACTATACTTAATTATAGTGGTGTTTTTTGGGTATGGTATAATTTACCGACTTTCGCACCCTAATAAATTCATCCAGCATGACAAATACAGCCACCAGATCCCTGTATGATGAATATATAAAAGGGATGCAAACGATTGCCGATCTGCGTTACGCCTCAGCGGTGCTGCAGTGGGACCAGGAAACCTATTTGCCCCCCAAGGGTGCCCCTATTCGTGGGCAGCAGATTGCCACCCTTTCTGAATTGGCCCATAAACATTTTACTGATGATAAACTGGGGGCACTGTTACAGGAGCTGTTGGCAGGTGATAAATTGTCAGCCGATGAAAAAAGAAATGTAGAATTGACCTGGCAGGATTATTCCAAACAAAAAAAATTCCCCTCCTCTTTTGTGCGTTCACTGGCCGAGGCGGTGAATAAAAGTTTTCACAGCTGGATGGAAGCCCGTAAGGCGAATGAATTCTCTTATTTTGCCAATGACCTGGCCCGCCTGATTGAATTAAAAAAACAGGAAGCGGATATGCTGGGGTACCAACACCACCCGTACAACGCCTTACTCGACGATCACGACAAAGGCGCCACCGTTCAATTGCTCGATGGGGTGTTTTCAGCCATTCAACAACCATTAAAAGACTTATTGGGGAAAATTGCCAATCAGCCACCGGCCGATGACAGTTTTTTACGCCAGCATTATAACAAGGATAAACAATGGCAGTTTGGCCTGCAGGTGATCAAGGAAATGGGGTACGATATGGAAGCCGGCCGCCAGGATATTTCTGAACATCCCTTCACTACCAACTTCAACAGCCAGGATGTGCGTGTTACTACCCGCATTGATGAAAACGACCTGAGCAATATGGTTTGGAGCTGTATTCACGAAGCGGGTCATGCCCTGTACGAACAGGGTTTACCATTGACCGAATATGGGTTACCGCTGGGTGAACCGGCCTCCTACACCATTCATGAATCGCAATCGCGCTTATGGGAAAACCATGTAGGCCGCAGCCAGGCCTGGTGCGAACGCTGGCTGCCCGTTTTGCAAACGTATTTTCCCGAACAACTGGGTAAAATTTCTCTGGAGCAATTCTATAAAGGCATTAATAAGGTAGAACCGTCGTTGATACGTACTGAGGCAGACGAGCTTACTTATCATTTTCATATCATGATCAGGTACGAATTGGAAAAACTGCTGATCGGGGGCGCTATGAATGTAAAAGACATTCCTGGTTACTGGAACGAGCAATACCTGAATTTAATGGGCGTAAAAGTACCAGGCGACAAACTGGGCTGTCTGCAGGATGTGCACTGGAGCCATGGCAGTTTTGGCTATTTCCCTACCTACAGTTTGGGAAGCTATTATGCCGCGCAGTTCTACTCTTATGCGAATCAGTCAATTACAGATTTAAACGGCCTTATTAAACAGGGAAATACAGTGCCTTTACTGCAATGGCTGCGAAATGCGGTGCACCAGAAAGGAAGGCGTTTTACGAGCGAGGAATTGTGCAAAGATATATGCGGAGAAACCCTGAATATTGAATATTTTACACGCTACTTACTTGGTAAATACAAAGATATTTACAAATTTTAATATCTGAATTGTAACTACCGAAGTCTGATCTATGAAGATACTGAAACCACTAATTTTGATAGGGTGCATAGCCCTGTTATCCACGTCGTGCAAAAAAGCAATTGAGAAAAAAGTGCAGGACCTGGTAATGGATGCCATTACTCATGGAGAGTGGATCGTAGAACAGTACTTTGAAGGCAGTTATAATTTTTCCAGCCAGTTTATTGACTATCGTTTCAAATTTAATGAAGATGGAACTTTAATTGGTAACACAAGCAGTACCAGTACAAATGGTACGTGGAATCCCAATGTTTCTGATTACACCATAACAGCAGAATTTCCAACTGCTGTTGATCCGTTGAAAAAATTAAACGGTTTGTGGAAGATCAAAGACAGCGGCTGGGACTATGTAAAAGCAGAAATGCAAACCACTGACGGAACCAGACTTTTGATATTACGCAAAAAATAGATCCGGAAAGAACTTTATCCCAACGATGCCTGTATATTTTTCGTACTAATAAGTTGTCCCCTCCCCCTTTAACCGGCAACTTTTGAACGATCAGGCTTCAGCCCTAAATATCCTATTTAATACTTCCAATTACTATCCGCATACCCCCTGATAAAACCGTTTGCCCAACAACTGGTTAAGAACTGGTCATTTGTGCTATGCAAGTACATGTGGTTATACTATGTTTTACTCGTTTGAAACATACTTTACCGGGAACATGGTTTGCATTGTGTATGGTCATTTTCGTTCCGATGAGGGGCTGTTCTGCCTATAAACCATAAAACAGTTTTGCACTTGAGTAAATTTGTACTGGCACCTTATGGCAACCGGTTGCTTATACCGGTTCGGTTTTCTTTTGTAAGCCGGCTTTCCCTATTCAAAACATGGTTTTGTTTACCGTTTGTGCTTTTATTTTCCCTGCACGCTTTTGCACAACCAATGGTACCTGATTTTACGTCAACAGCAACGGCAGGTTGTGCACCCCTGGTAGTCGCTTTCAAAGATATAACTACCGGCAATCCCCAATTCTGGAATTGGGATTTTGGGAATGGCACCCTTGCCAATGTGCAAAACCCCACCATTTCATTTGATCAACCAGGCACATATACGGTAAAGTTGGT
>CBIMFG010000420.1:0-5064 GCA_966243125.1 uncultured Niastella sp. | reverse complement strand
AGGGATTGCTGTTTAACAGGCTGCCTGCAAATTGAAAGCTCACCGGTTCACAGTCTGCCGATGGGCCGGTAATACCTGCTTTGGGCGATGGTATCACCAGCAACGGTACCGCGCCTGCAGTGTCGTCTTTACAATTATGCAAGGTAGTTACTTCCAGTTTTATGGGGTAACTGCCTACGGACTGGTATTGATGAGAGAACGATTTGGTATTGGCAGTGGCGCCGTCGCCCAGCGTCCAGAGATAATTGGTAATAAGATCATTGGTTACCGATGCATCGTTGAATTGAATAACACCCCGGTCGCACAACGATTGTTTGTCGGTGGTAAAACTGGCTTCTATGCCATATGCATACAATACATCTTTTCCGGAAACAGGTACCTGACACCCCAGCACATCTTTCAGGATCATTTTGGGTGTATAGCTGCCCGGTTTAAGATAAGTATGTGTTATTGGTGGATTATTTATAGGCACAGTAACTGTGGCGCCATCATTAAAATCCCAGATAAGCGATACGGCATCAACCAGATTGGTGGCGTTAAAATTCACCGCCAACGGTGCACAGCCGGGCACATTGCTATAATTAATAACGCCTTTAGGCCCGTTGATGGTAATTTTTTGATCGTGAATAAGATCCACGCAACCGCCTTTACTGGTTACTTTCAGGATGGGCCAGTATTCGCCGGGATAGGTATAAAAGTGTGAAGGGCTGTTTAGGTTAGACGTATTGCCATCGCCAAAATCCCATTCCAGACTTTCTGCAAACTTCGATGTGCTTGTAAACTGTACCACCAGCGGCGGACACGCGCTTTGATTGGCATTGATGGAGAAGCCTGCAACGGGGTTATTTATTTGAACATAATTCACTTTGGTAAAGGAGTTGCGGCAATTATACTGATCGGTAAAGCCCATGGTTACGGTATAGGCGCCCTGGTTGCTATAGGTATGAATGGGATTGGAACCCAGTGCGGTTTGTCCATCCCCAAAATCCCAGGTATAGGTATACGATGGATTACCCAGACTTTGGAATGCAATGTTTTTGCCGGTACAGCTCATGGAGTCGGGCGAAATAAAGCTTGCCCTGGGATCGGGAATCAAAATATTCCGCGAAGTGGTATCGGTACAACCTTTACTATCGGTTACTTTTATAAAAACCCGGTAAGTGCCAGCCTGTGACCAGGCATGTTTCAGCGCGGCAGGGTTAACCTCATCCGGTGTTCCATCTCCATAATTAATGGTAATACCGTTTATGGTCAGTGGCGCATCAACCGTTGACCGGTCGGTAAATACAGCCGGCGCATTCATACAGGCAGCAATGGGTGCAGCAAGCACAGCGGTAGTTTTGATCACTTTTACGGGCAGCGGAATTGATTTGGAACATTTATTAGTGTCAACTATTATGGCGTAAACTGTATAGTTGCCCGGTTTGGTATACGTTTCCGTAACTGTATTTTGGTCATACCAGGTTTTGGTTGAATAGCTGGAGGTAATGTATTTTGAGATCAGGTTGGTGGTATCGCTGATCGTCATATCAAATTGAATGCTTGCGTTGGGACAAATGGTGTCGTTGGTGGCCGTAAAGCGCAGGACGTTGTCAACAATAAAAATAGTTTTTGCCGTAGTATGCCGGCATCCGCCATTGACAACCGTTAAGTAAACGATGTATTTACCGGGAGCGCCATAGGTATGGGTAGGAGATTCGAGGGTGGAGGTGCTGCCATCGCCAAAATCCCACTGGTACGTTAAAGGCGCCGCCGATCTGTCAACAATGGAGGTATTATCAAACGACCGCCAGTATGGGTTGTTGCAGCTTATTAATTCCCTGAAGCGGGCAATGGGCGGTATAATGCGCACATAATTAACTTTGGTTGTCCAGGAGGAACAGCCATTGCTTTTTACCGTTAGCGAAACGCTGAAGCGGCCTGAGTCGGTATAAGTATAAGCCGGGTGTTGCAAAGAAGAAGTACCGCCATCGCCAAACTGCCAGAACCATTCATCTGCTTTGTCATTTCCCGGTGGAAAAGGTTGGGTAAGATCGGTAAACTGAATGGGGTCGGAAGCGCATACCTGTAAGGGATTGGCCGAAAAGGCCACGTTTACTTTATTACCCACTTTTACCAGATCGGTTCTGTTGATGGTTTCCTGGCAGCCGTCTTTTGTGCGATACGTAACGCTAAGGGTATAAGTTCCTTTTTGCGTATAGGTATGCGAAGGATTTGGGCCGGTAGCGGTAGCGCCATCGCCAAAATCCCACAAATAATCTACAATGGGTACCGGCGAATTAATACTCAGCGTGGGCGAAAAAGTAAAGGGCACGCAGTTTTCCTGCTTTGCATCAATGATACTTACTGTTGGTTTTTGGATCACCACATAACCGGGCTTCTCAATGGTTTCAGCACAGCCGGCGCTATTGGTAATGGTGAGTGAAACCTTAAAAGAACCATAGGTTGTATACGTATGCGCTGGTGCGGGATCGTTACTGGTGGCGCCATCGCCAAAATCCCATTTCCAGCTTACTGCATTGGGGGCTATTGCCTGAAATGTAGCCGTATAGGGCGGTTTGCAGGCGAGCCTGTCGGGCGAAGTGAAATCAACTACCGGCCGTTGTATAATTTGAATGGAACCGTTTTTGGTATCCATACAACTGCCAAAATTTACAACCTGGGTAATGGGGTATGTGCCTATAGCGGTATAAGCATGCGTAACCGTAGCGCCGGTGGCGGTAAAGCCATCGCCAAAATTCCAGGAAACTGATACGGCATTGGTAGCCGATGCATTACTGAAGGTAACCGGCTCTCTTACACAACTGACAGCCGGGGCTGTAAATTTGGCTTCGTTAACGCCTACCTCAACGTTGTTATTTATAAATGTATCGGTACAACCCGTATTATTTTTTATTGCCAGCTTTACTACATAATGACCGGGGGCAGTGTACAAATGAAAAGGGTCTCTAAGTGTAGATTGGGTGCCGTCGCCAAAGTCCCAGCTATAGCTCATGGTACCCGTGCCGGTACTGATATTGGTAAAGGGTACCGTAGCCGGCACTTTACAACTGGTGGCTGCGCCCACGGTGAAGGCGGCCTTCACGCCTGTTTGTATATCGATGGCTTTAACCCGGGTTTGTGAACCTGTACACCCATTACTGTTTACCGATTGTAAAGAAATATTAAACTGACCCATACTGTTATAGGTATGGGTGGGGTTCTCCAGGGTGCTGGTAGTGCCATCGCCAAAATCCCATAAAAAACTGCTGGCGGTACCACTGCCCGGTGTGCTTTGGTTGGTAAAGGTCACTTTTAACGGAAAACAGCCTATTGCTGCTGATTGGGTGAAATCAATAACCGGCGATGCGTATGCGTTTATAAATTGGGTTTTGGTAATGGTTGCACTGGTGGTTCCTTTTTTTACGGTAAGTTTAATCGTATAAACACCCGGGTTGAAATAGGTCAACGAAGGATTTTGATAATAGGAAACAGTGCCATTGCCAAGGTCCCACTCCCAGGAGTCGGGATTGCCGGTAGAAGCATCGGTAAAAAAAACCAGTAACGGCGCACAGCCTGCCTGTGGGCTTGCAGAAAAGTCTGCAGTCAGTTGTGCATGCATGTTATTATAAAAGAACAGCAAGCATAGGGTTACGCTGGTCCTGAGCAGCGCAGGGATACTTTTCATATGTATTGGAAAGGGCTTGGGTATCGGTTAGGGATATACCGGGTTAAACGCTGCAATAGTAATTTAAGTATCTGCGTTAGTGATTTCTACAGGAGTTCAAGATAAGGCGCTCGTATAATTACAATTATAGAAATAATAGCATATTGTAATGCTTTATTCAATAGCGGTTTATGTGTTATGATTTGATTGATCTGTGGCGCTTGTTTGAGAAATAGCTTAGAAATAATATTTGCAGAATGGGCATTAGGGCTTTCCGCCAATACCAAACTGGTTGCCTGCGCGTACAGGTTTGTTCCCGTTGAACTGTACTTCCACCATTTTCTCACTGGCAACATTGTTGTTGAATTCGTCTTTCAGACAAAGCAAAATTTTACGGGTCTTTACATCTATTACTTCCCCGCTCGATGGATAAGCAAACTTTCCATCTATACTGAAAGTGATCCAGCCGGGCATATCCTGTACCGGAATGGTGGTTAGCTGCTGATAGGGTGCTTCCGCATTGAATACGTGCATCCGCATATTATGACCGTCGCACAGCCACAGTTCCTTTTCATCGGGCGTAAGGCCAATACCATGACTGGGGTTGCCATGCCGCCGTACGGGACCACGCTCCCAGCCTTCTACCTCTACATGCGCCACCCTGGTACCACGCTGCAGATCGCCTACCTCAAAACCCAGCAGGCTATCCACGGTTACAAATACAAGCGACTCCTTGCCATTCACGGTAAAAGGGCGAATGTTATTGGCGAAGGGACCAACCCTGGTGGTTAGTTCATGCTGTTTGGCATCGGCAATGTACAACCAGGGGCTGCCAATATCATCGAGGTACACCTGGTTGCCCGTGCGACTGTAAATGGTATTATGTGCTCTTTTATAAACCGTGATCTTTTTAATAACATCACCGGTTTTGCAGTCCACCACATTCCAGAACGTATTTTCCAGAGAAGGCAGGTACATGGTAAGCCCATCAGGAGAGATGGCCATGCGGTCGCAACCGCCTTCAAACTTTTTCTCCCATACTATTTTATCAGTTGTAAGATCAATGCGCTGCAGCGATTCCAATGTAGTTACATAAATACTATTGAGCGGAATGCTTACCGCAATGCCCTTTACATTGGAAGGTTTCCCATTGGGGTGTAAACCCTGGGTGCTGATCCTTTTAACGAAACGATGGTTGTTGTTGATGTCGAATACCAGAATGCCATGCCCGCCAAAACCCAGGTAATCGCGAATGCCGGGAGTAGCTACATACAGGTATCGTTTTACGGGGGATTGCGCCTTCAGAGTACCTGAGGCAATGATCATCAGTAGGAAGATCAAAAAAATACGGGAACTTGATTTCATATGCAAGGTGCTGAATGGTGAAAAGGATTCTTAAATATACTTAAAAAAAGTTC
>CBIMFG010000419.1:0-5070 GCA_966243125.1 uncultured Niastella sp. | reverse complement strand
CTCCAGACATCCTTCCATATCACCTGCAACATCAGGGTGAGAATATTTTCATCAACACCAATTACTACAAACACTTTAGCGTCAGTACCTGTTACATCATTCAACTTCAGTACGGTGGGCCTTCTTTCATCAACTACTCTTTTGCCTAATTCATATTTCACTTCTTTCACCAGTTCTTCTTTCAGGTTCCACCTGTATTGCTTTACTTCATTGGTGCATCCGCTTTTGGAGGTACCCAAATAAGTTTTAGCACTGTTATCGGGTAACAATTCAATTTGCTGGTCTTTTCTACAATCATCAAATTCCCAAAAGGCATCAGATGAGCGATAACCATCTTTATTAAGATCAACTGGTTTTTTGAATTTAACAGACTGCAGTACCCACAAACCCGTAAACTGCGACGTGTCGTATTGGGCGTATAGTGAGAAAATGAATAAAAAGCAAACCACGCATGAAGCCAAAATTCGTTTCATAGTATAAGATTAAGGGTATAATTACAGAAACGACTTTCTGTAAAAAGAACGCCGAAAGATCAAAAATATTTCCGGAATAGTGAAATGTTTACTTATAAAAAATCCTATAGCAATCATTTACAAATCAATACTTCAAGCAATACTTTTGTAGCCGGCCATTCGGGCTTAATTATGCTGTACATAATTGTGTTGCGAAACGTTCCATCATCATTTTTGCGATGGCATCTTAACACACCTTCTTTGATGCCGCCTATTTTTTCTATTGCTTTTTGCGACCGGATATTGGTTTCTCTTGTTCTGAATTCAACCCGCATACAATTCAGCTTCTCAAAGCATTGAGTCAATAGTAGATATTTACTTTCTATGTTAATCTTTGTACCCCAAACAATTGGTGAAAGCCAGCTAGGTCCTATCTCCAATTGTTGATTAATAACATCTATGTTAATAAAACCGGAACTGCCACAAACCTGCCTGGTGGTTTTATTCCGGATCACATACGTAACCGTTTGGTTGTTCAGGTTTCTTGCCACCAAGTCTTTTACAAAAACGTCAAAATCTGGTTTACCCTTAATTTTATAAGGAAGATTTTCCCAGATCTTTTCATCTATGGCTATTGATTCCAGTTCAGATATATGATCATTATTTAATCTTTCCAGATCAATGAAGCGCCCGGGTATGAGATAGTCAAATTGCATAATGTACTAGTTAAAGTATTACAGGTGCTTATAACAACTGGCATAAAAAAGTCCCCTCCTGGCTAAGCCGGGAGGGGACTGCAATGTATGTTTTTATGCTATTTATTTATAAGCGTCGTCCAAAGGGGTGGGAGCCACCACCACTATTACCACCGCCTCCTGATGAACCTCCACCACGACTTGGCGGGCTATAGGTTCTTGGGCTGCTGCCACCGCCGCCACCAAAGCTACGTGGTGAAACAGATGGAGCCGGTCTGCTTGGTCTTGGTTGATCCATGTTGCGGGTGCCGCCCCAATTATTAGCCCTGCTTTGGCTTGGCACGTCTAACGAGCGTTGCGGCCGGGTTGACTGATCAAAAGATCTTGTCATTGTTCTGTTCGGTTGTTGAAAACGATCTGTTGACCGCGGCAGGTTGGTTGTATTGTTATTGTTGTTATTAAAGTTACGGTTGCTGTTTGGAGTATACGTTCTGTTTTGATTCGTTGGCGCCGAGAACCTGTCATTATTGCGCGGGTTACTCCAGGTTCTGTTATTTGGTGATGGGCCTACGTTCCTGTTGTAAGTTCTATTGTAATTCTGGTTGGTGTTAAAGCGGTTGTTTGCATAGTTACCGCGGTTATAATTATAGGAAGCATAACGATTGCCAGAATAAGGCCTGTTATAGTTACTATAAGTTCTTGTTACCACACCACCTCTGTTACGATAGATATTAGTGTTAGAGTAATAATTATTTACAATAGTTACATTAGCATGGCTGCGGTATGAGTAGTAGCTGTTGTGGCCATAATACCCACCTCTGTAATAATAAGAAGGTCCATAGTAGCAGGGGCGATACACGCGTGGGCCCCACCAGCCACCGCAACCATAATAACCATATGGGTACGAACCAAAGCCAATGCTTACATTAAACCAGTCGTACCCAAAACCAACGCCAAGGCCCCAACCAAACCAGGGGTTGTAACGGATGCCAAATCCCCAGGTGTATGGGCGTGGGTAGTAATAACGTCCGTACCAGGGACGATAGTAGTAACCGGTACCATATACTACGGTAGGTCCATATACATAGGCGTTCAAATATCCGGGTGTGTAACCCATATATACATAATCAGGTGTAACATCATAAATATTCACATATTTCATGTAATACACCGGGTAACGAGGCGGAATAAGTGCTACAGCTGAAGGACGTACTACTGAAACTGCCCATGGACCAACGGCATTGGGTGATTCAAACCAAACCCCGTCATCAACGGTATAGTACCGGCCATGCCAGCGGATCACTGATCCAGGTGTATTGGTAGCATATGACATGTCGGTACCGTCAATATCTTCAAACTGAGGGTCGCCGTCATAATTGATATCTGCTTTTGCTTTATTACGTTCAACTTTGGCGGTTTGTGGTATTTGAGCATCTTCAACCGCATCATTTGCCTGCTCGGTTCCGGCTACGCTTGCCAGTACATTGTCTTTGGGCGAGCCTTTAGGGATCTTGGCAAACTCAGCAGGCAGTTTATCGGCTTCTACAAATTTCCAGTTACCACTGAGGGTTTTGGAAGTGTACCAACGGCCCGAAAGCAACACATAATACTGTTGCGAGTTAATATCCATAAAAATGTCGTTCTCAGAATTGGCCACATACAGCAGGTTGGTTCCATCTACTGCTGAAAAATTGGCTTCTCCTTTTGACTGGATCAACTCTGCTGGCTCGGTTGTAACCACAATATTGTAAATGGTATTGTCGTCGGTTTCTTTTCCATCGTCTGTGTTGGTCTTATCAGCTTCTTTGATCTGTGTTTCAATTTTAGCCAGGTTAGAAGGAATTTCGGTGATGATCTTATAAGGACCGGTAGCTGAAGCTGCGGTGTACCAATGTTTACCACCGTATAGGTAGTATTTGCTGTCGTGGTTTTTTACGAGCACGAACGGCGTATTCACTACGGCGTCAACGCCCCAGTCTTTATTGGCCTGCAGCTTAGGATCGCCATCAATTGAAACCAGAATGGAAGGAACGTTGGTATAAATAACCTTCGGGGGATTGTTGTTGATCTGACTGGCCAGGTTCGTTTGCTGTTTGTTCAGGTCGAGCGAGGTTTGCAGATCATTGAGTGGAAAGGAAATGTCCCAGGAAGGAGTTTTATCTTCTATGACGTTGGCAATGCCATCCAGTTTATCGTCATCAGATTCACCAGGCAGTTTAATGTTGGTGATGTAAATGCTTTTAACGTTTACCTGGGAGCCATCGGTTTCAGTAGTAGCTTTTAACCAGGCTACACCAAAAACGGGTTCTGTTTTCCCATTTTCCAATACAGAAATAGCGGCGTGCGCCTTTAATGTATTGCTTTCAAACGACTCAGGTTGCCATTGATATAGCTTAACTATGGTCCCTTCAGAAGTGGTTGCTGTTTTGGGCCAGTTTTCCTGGGCCATAACAAGATGAGTGATCATACTACCCATCAACACGGCCACAAGTGTAAAGATCTTCATACGGGAAATTTTATTTTTAATAGTAAGGGCATTTCTTATGTTAATTTACTACCAATAGACGGTAGTTACAATTGTAGGTTTACAAATGACGGCAGCTTTTACAAAACATTAGACAAAACAAACGTTAAAGGGGTGTAGTTTCGGTGCCAAATTAATGACTTTTTAACAACGATGCCAACGGGCACTGTCATATAGTCTTTTACCTGTATTTTTGAACGAGTTATGAAACACCGGAACAACCTTTTTATTGCCCTGGAAGGGATAGATGGCAGCGGAAAAAGTACGCAGACAAAACTCCTGACCGAACAGCTTACCAGCCAGGGACATAAAGTGTACAGCACGTTTGAGCCTACCAATAATCCAATCGGTAAAATGATCAGGGATATTCTGAAGGGAAATACCAAAGCCGACTATCGTATAATTGCGGGTTTATTTGTGGCCGATCGCCTTGATCATTTGCTGAATGAGGAATATGGCATTGTGAAAAAACTGGAGGAAGGTTATACGGTGATCATGGACCGCTACTACTTTTCTTCCTATGCTTACCAGGGCGCGCATATGGATATTGACTGGGTTATACAGGCCAATGCCATGAGCGCAAGCATTCTTCGTCCCGATGTAAATATCTTCATTGATGTTGCTCCCGAAATAAGTATGCAACGATTACACGCCAACCGGGACAATATTGAGTTGTTTGAAACGCTCGATAACCTGAAGCTGGTGCGTTCTAAATATATGGAGGCCTTTGAAAAGTTAAAGGCCGATGAACATATATTTTCAGTGGATGGTAATCGTACACCTGAGCTGATTGCCGGGGATATTTGGCGAAAAGTAGCGGCTATGCTTTCTTAACAAATTGCATCGGATACTTAGCTTTCACCAAACCTTTGCTGATCTTTTCCAGCTTGCCCTGTAATAATTTACGTTTTAATGGTTTCAGGTAATCGAGGTACAGCACGCCTTCGGTATGGTCGTACTCGTGCTGTATCATACGGGCTGTAGTACCGTAAAAGGTCTTTGTTTGTTGTTGAAATTCACGATTGAAATATTCTATGGTAATGCTCCATGGGCGAATAACAGGTTCTGCAAGCGCAGGAATGCTCAGGCAGCCTTCCTCATCGGTCCACACTTCATCAGATTCGTCGATTATGGTGGCATTGATAAAGGTTTCTATTATGCCTTTATCATCAGCTGCATAATAATCTTCTCTATTGCCTTCGTTCATTTTGTCGTAGGTTGTTTTGCTGTCAACCAAAAACAGCCGGATGGGAACATTTACCTGTGGAGCGGCGAGCCCACAACCGTTGGCGCCGTACATGGTTTCCCACATATTGTCGATGAGTTGGTTCAACTCAGGATAATTGGCTTCGATGGCATGGCATTGCTCACGCAAAACGCTATGGCCATAAGATAAGAT
>CBIMFG010000418.1:0-5072 GCA_966243125.1 uncultured Niastella sp. | reverse complement strand
ATTTAATACAACCCCATTTGATAATGTAAAAGTGGTGATCCTGGGCCAGGACCCGTATCACGGGCCCGGACAGGCGCACGGCCTGAGTTTTTCTGTTACTGATGGCGTGCCGCCACCACCATCCCTCGTGAATATTTTTAAAGAACTGAGTTCAGATACCGGCACGGCCATTCCCAACCACGGCAATTTGACCAAATGGGCCGAACAGGGAGTGTTATTGCTGAACGCCTCATTAACGGTTCGTGCAGCAGAACCCATGAGCCATTCGCAAATTGGCTGGGCCGAGTTTACCAATAACGTTATCAAAAAGATAAGTGAGCAAAAACAACATGTGGTGTTTATGCTGTGGGGAAAATTTGCCCAGGAGAAACAAGTGCTGATAGATGAAACCAAACACCTGGTTTTAAAAGCGGCGCACCCTTCTCCCCTTTCTGCCTATAATGGTTTTTTTGGCTGCAAGCATTTTTCGAAAGCGAATGAATACCTTGTAAGAAACGGGATTGATCCGGTTAATTGGGCGCTTTGAGTTCTTTGTTCTATGTTCTATGTTCTTTGTTCTATGTTCTATGTTCTTTGTTCTATGTTCTATGTTCTATGTTCTTTGTTCTATGTTTGTGCGACGCGTCACCGAAGAACTGAGAACAAAGAACTAAAAATTTACAACAGTAAGTATTATTATTGAGATGAAGATTTTTAAAGAAATAGCTGGTCGTATTTGTGCATTATGGGCTGCCCTGGTATTTGTGATTACCATGCTACTGATACTGCTTCCGTTTTTGTTATTCAGTTATTTTGCTGAAGAACCAAAAAAAACCAACCGGTGGGCCGCTATAGCCCGCATATGGATGGGGGCCTATCTTCCGCTGATTGGTTGCCCATTGTTTGTGCGGGGAAGAAAAAATTTTGTACGTGGTGAAACATACATTGTTGTTTGCAACCACAATTCCTTTATGGATGTGCCCATCAGCTACCCGGCCATCCCCGGCGGTAATAAAACCATTGCCAAAATTGAAATGGCCAAAATTCCCATCTTTGGGCTTATGTACCGAACCGGTTCTGTACTGGTTGACCGTAAAAGCGAAGCAAGCCGTAAAGAAAGCTATCTGAAAATGAAGAAGGTGCTGGAGATGGGTTTACATATGTGTTTGTACCCGGAAGGTACGCGTAACCTCACCGATCAACCGCTGAAAACCTTTCACGACGGGGCCTTTCGTTTGGCCATCGACAGTGGCAAGGCCATTATTCCCAGCCTCATCTTTAATACCCGCAAAGTATTACCCGCCAGCAAGCCATTTTTCCTGCTCCCACATATATTGAAGATCCATTTTTTACCACCGGTTCCGGTTCTGCCAGGAGATACTACGGTTTCATTGAAAGAAAGGGTTTATAAGATAATGCATGATTATTATGTGGAGAATGTGAAATAGCAGCAAGCTTTAAGCCGTAAGCTGCAAGCTGCAAGCAATACACCTCAGCGCGGCTTTTTATCCAAAGCTGGATTTTTACTTCAACATTGAATATTGGACATTCAATATTCAACATTGTTTTCCCTCCCCTTTAGGGGCCGGGGGTTATTGATAAAACGATCTCGTTCTATTCAACCGCAGATCGCGCAGGATACCCGACTTGGGACTGATGGTAAAGTTAAACGTACGATATAATCCTATGGGCATTACATTTATGCTTAACTGCCAGCAGTGCATTTCGCGAGAAATGTACATGGAGAATTGTTGTATTTGAGAAGCCTTGATGTCGTAGAACCCGTTCATGCCCACCTTCCATTTGGGCGTAAGGTTAAAGTCGCCATTCCAGCTTAAGTTTTGGTTGGTTTGGGTTTCCCAACCTGAATAATCTGGTCTCATAGAACGGCTAAAGTTCATGGAGTACGATAAACTCAGCGACCAGGGCACATTAAAATCGGCAAACTCGGCCGGGTTGGCGCGTGCATACGCCAATTGCGCCTGTTGTTCTTCAGCTGTTAATACCCCACCCTGCTGACGCAGTTGTTCTTCTTTTGCCAGCGCCGCTTTTTTATCTTTTACATTCGTACTTTGGAAGGAAGTAGAAACGGCAATATTGCCATTGGTAATGCGGCCTAAGCTTTTCTTTCCGGTTCCAAACTTATTACTTTGCCAGGTATACCTGTCGATACGGTAACCAAATGTATCGGTTTGGTAAGGATCCATGGTAGCGCCTGCCGTAATGTTGATCTTTTCGAACAGGGTACTGCGGATATACAAACTAAACGGCGCCAGTTTAAAGGAGTCGGCAACCAGGTTATAACTGCTGGTAAAACCAAACCCATCAATCAGGCGAACCTTTTTGAGTCCGCCATTGGCGGTGTCTTTTTTCGAACGCACTTTGGCCTCAATGTTATTATCTATACCAAAGCCAATTCCGCCAAAAACGCCTTCACTCGGCGGGCCGTAAATGCTTCCATCATAATAAGAGAAGCGTTGCGTGTGCCCTTGTTTATACTTTTGTCCGGGCGCAGCTTCAAACGCCGTATCAACCTGCAGATTATAATAATGCTTGGCGCCCAGATCGGGTTTATAGCTAAACGAAACGTTGGGTCGTATTACGTGGCGGATGGCCGCAATGGGGCTGTTCTTTCCAAACTTATCGAACATGCCATACATGGCAGTATTTACCCCCAAACTAAACGATACATCGCTGGCCCGGTATAACCCTTTGGTAACACTGGTATCTATTTTTGAGTTAACAGAATCCCAGCTGCGGGTCATTCGGCGTGAGTACCATTTTTCCTGGTAACTGATACCGGGTGATATTTGAAACGGGCCCAGTTGGGGCAATGATAATTGAATAGGTACGGAGTGCTGGGCGCCCCATTGCAAGGTATCTAACAGCGTTCTGATGTTGAAATCTTCTTCCTTGAAGTTCATTTGGTTGGCCGCTGTACTGTTTAACCCGATACCCAGTTTTTCATACCATTTTGGCGTACCGGTAAACTCCTTTTTTTGCAAAGGGTAAAAGGTATTCACCGTAAACGACAGGTTGGGCAGGCTCAGGTTGATATCCCTTGTTTGGTTGTTCTGGCTATGGTTTGCCGTAGCCGTAAGGTTATACCGGCTGCCCCAGGTTTTTGAATATGAAATGGATGAACTGAGTGTATTGGTAAAGTTAACCGTAGGGTTGTTTGTTACAAGCTGATTGTACTTGGTAGAGGCGATGTTTACGTTCGCTGAGAACGTTTGACCCGGCCGGGCCCGGCTATCAACCGTATGGTTCCAGTTAATACTGTATGTTTTGTACGTTTGAAATTCCTGTTCATTGGCGTTACTCAACATCCGCGTATACTGGTACGATAGATTCATGCCGCCATTATACCGGTAGCGCACACGGTACGTTGGTGTAAGAAACAACGAGTAACCGCCGTAGGAATATAAATTACTCCGCAGGGTTACATCAAAATATTCGTTCAGCACTTTATAATAACCCAGGCCTTCCAACCCCAAACCAAACTGTTCGCTTTGGGCAAATTGCGGCGGTAAAATACCTGAGTGACGGCCTTGCGCCAGCGGAAAAAATCCAAACGGAAGATAAATAGGCACCGGCACCCCTTCAAACTCCGGGTGAATGGGCCCCGAGATGGCGAGCTTTTGGCTAACCATTTTCATTTTATTGGCTCTGAAAGCAAAGTGCGGCGTATCAAGGTTACAGGTAGTAAACTGCGACCGGTAAGCAAAATAATCCCGCTCGTTTATTTTTTTTACCTTCTCCCCAATCACCAGCATTTCGCCCTGTATGGTCATGGTATTTTCGGTGATCCCCTTTTGGGTTTTGAAATTGTACCTGATCACATCCGAATTCATTTTGCTATCGCTTTGCACCATTACCGGCTTGCCAATTATTTTACCTGCCGTATCTTTACGATAGGTGGCGGTAACAACCTGTTTGTCGTTATCCATTTCAATACTGTCGGCCGAAAGGTCCATAGTCTTATACTTGATATTCGCTTTGCTGAACAGCGTGATCTTTTTTTCGGGTACACTCAGCACCATACTATCGGAAGCTTTGTAAGCCACCGGAGCATCCAGCGAATCTTCAGAAGCCGGAACATTAACAGTGTCGGTTTTGTTTATTACTGTATCTTTCAAAGGTATAGTATCGGCTATACGGGGAAGGCTATCGAGCTTTTTAGGAATAGTATCTAGTGGCCGTACAGGTTTTGTTGTATCCTGTTTATTTTGGGTTAATGATTTGTCAAAATGGGGCGTATATAAATAATTGGCCCAGATATTAGTCGTTAATAGCAAAAGCCATATAGATAAAATCAGGGCCGAACCATCTTTTAAATTATTTTTGCGTCCGTTCATCATATGCAGGTGGTGGGCAAAAATAGGTATTAATGCATTAAGAATATGTGAAGATTAAAGTCTCCTAAATTCTTGAACAAGAAATGAATAAAAAAAAATTATATCGCTGCGTTAAAAGCTTTTTTGTTGCAGGAATTTTGTTGTTTTCAGGCATCGGCGCATGGGCGCAACAGAAACCCGTACTGGGCACTATAATTATAGATCCCGGCCATGGCGGCATTGATCCGGGCGCCAGCGGTCAGTTTTCGACCGAAGCTGCAGTGGCACTCTCTATTTCGCTTAAGCTGGGCAAGGCCCTGGCCACTGAACTACCCGACAGCAAACTGATTTTTACCCGCACTACCGATGAATTACCAGGCGGTTTGAACAGCATTCACGATGCCTTGCGTTACCGGGCCGATATGGCCAATGAAGCCAAGGGCGATCTGTTTATTGCCATTCACTGTAATGCCAATGGCATGCGTGCCGGCGGCTGGTATGCCAAACGAGTAGTAGGTCATAAAAACCGCGTGGTGTATGTGGGTAAAGGGTCAAAAAGACGTAAAAAAACCATTCGTGAGCCCATCTACGAAAGCTATTGGCAAAAAAATAATGAGCACGGTACCGAAACCTATATTTGGGCTGCCGACCGTACGGGATATAAAGGAAGCGCCATTAATTCAACCGGCGGTGGTGGCAACGCCTATGATACTACAGGCGGTGAGGTGGTAGAAGATAGTACCAACATGCTTGACC
>CBIMFG010000417.1:0-5074 GCA_966243125.1 uncultured Niastella sp. | reverse complement strand
ATGGATGATAAAATGGAAAGCTATCGCATTAAGCTGGATGAATGCAAGGTATACAACGGTTCGCAGCAATTGAAAGGAACCCTCCAATGGAACAGCAGCAACGATGTGGTAGCCGTGAGCACAACAGAGATCTTGCCGCCGCAGCAAAACCTGCGCTTTACCGTTAACCTGCATTGGGAAAAGAAGGTGAACGGCGCGTGGCAGGCCATGAAAAACGACGATGGCACCCCGGCCAAAGAAAGCAAAACGGTAACCTTTACAACCGGTGATGCGCCTACCCACATTTCAGAAAACAATGTGGCGTACAGTTACCCCATAAAAGAACAGTATAACTTACACCCCAAAGAATATGGCCAGGGTTATTTGAAAATGTCAAGAGGTCAGTCGTATTTATTCAAGGCAGCAGATAGCAGTGGTACATACAAATTCATAGCCCGCTTTACTCCAACAAACGGCGCCACACCGGTGGAAACGCCTTTAACGTACAACGAGGGCAATCTGACCATTAATTATGCCATACCACCCGGTTTGTTGTTAGGCAACATTTACAACCTTGATTTTATAAAAATGCCAACGGGTAATGCCGCTAATGACCGCAACAGCAGTCAAACCGTTCAAAGCAGCGGCAATACCGACAATTCCGTTGAAATTACCAGCAACAAACTGAATGGAACCATTACCCAGAACCTGGAACAAAACCTGTTTAACAATTACTTCCGCACCAGTAATTACGCCACCTTTACTGATAAGTGGAACGATTTGAACAGCTGGCAGGACATCTTCGATATTGCCACCGGTAATTTGTTTGTTATAGCCAAACGCGGACCGGCCCACGAAACATTCGATCATCTTGAACTCGTTGGCAAAGATTCGCTTACCCCGGCGCTTGTTCAAACCGTGGCACTGCCATCAACAAGCTGGTACAGCAGCATTCAATACCCGCTTTTGTATGAGCTGTACGGAAGCAGTGGTTTGAATATTACCTGGCGCGAACCAAAAGATAAAGGTGTAAGTCCGTTAAAAGCAGTTAACTGGCGAAACCTGGGCACCAGGGATTACTCGCTTACCAGCAATGATGTGCAGAATGGCTTTGCCAACGCGCAGGAAGGACAGTTGCAACTGGAATATTACCTGTCGTGGTATGCCTTCCAGGATTTTGTAGACCTGCGCAATGCAGCTGCCGCCCAATATATTTATATGAATGGAAATGTACCCGAGGCAACACGCAGGTTATGTGATGCACAAAGCTTCACCGATCTGCTGCCCGGCAATTACCCCGTGCAGGTTCAATACACGCTGCCGGGCACGTATAAAGTAACTACTACAAAAGAAATTCAGATCAGGTTTTAAGTTTATAAAGCAATAAATAATAAAGCGTCCTGGCCATAATCGCCAGGACGCTTTTCTTTTAAGACAATTCATTCCGGGATCAATCCTTAAGGCCGCGCAAAATCCACCGTAGGTTTCAGTACGCCTACCATAGGATTATAAATTGGTCCTCCCAGGCCGGTTGGCAATCCATCGGTCATAAGCGGTATGCTAAAGGGGTTCCAACTGGCGGTAATAAACCGTTTTATACAACCACAGTCAAAGTGTAAACCAAGCTCGGGAATAGGTACAGCAGCAGATGACGCAATAGGCCCCGGGTATGGATAAGTAGCACCCAATGCACCTGTAAGTTTATCAACAAAAGCAAGAATGCCTGTAGCACCGCTGGTGTGCATTATATACAACTGACCATTGCAGTTAAAAGTCAGGCCCCGCGCATTTAACCCAACCGGCAGTTGATTGGGCAAACAGCCAACCGCAAAAGAGCCCGGTACCCCAAGCCTTACAACGCGGTTATTAGGCGGCACCGTACCCCTGTTAATGGCATAATATATACCAGAGGTTTGATCCCTTTCCAGATCGCTTACATTAAGCACAAGACCCCCGCGGGTTCGCGCCGGGCTTATGGTGGTACAATTGGGGTCTATAAATTTTAAAATTGAATTAGGATTCGGGCCCACAGCACCGGTAGTACCATAAAAAGTGCCGGAAGGAGGATCGTAAGCCAGACCGGTGGCAAACAAAACAGGCGCCCCACTGCAGGTTTTCAACTGATTGGTGCCGCTTATTACATAAGGAGTAACATTAACAGGACCGGCGCCAGGTGAACCCGCCACTTTAAAGATGTAGGAAAAACCGGTTACGGAATCTACCACCAGGTTATACATAGGAGGCTGGCATTCTTCTACTATATTGCTTGTTTGGTTAACAAACGATGTTTTATCGGCAGTTACGTTTTTTTTACAGGCTGCAATCGTTACCAGGATTACAACCACTGTTGTAAGGTTTAATCGGTTCATAAACAGAAAATTTAGATATGATATAAATGAAAACAGTACCGGATTAATGAGAAGGAATGATTCCGGAATGAATGGGGCGCCCTATTCTAAATTTAATGTTTTTATCTGACATGCGTATGCGCTAACGCACTTATTTTTGTCTGCAAATAACGATTCAATCATATAAACGATGGAATACACTACACCCGGCAATACCGGCCTAAGATTAAATTAAGCGCAGCTCAGGTTCAGCAATTAAATGCACTCACCAACCCCGTTAACATATACCCGCATTGGTTCAACCAGCAGATGATGGATTAGGTACACAAAGAGATCTTCAACGGGAAAAACACCTGTTGTTCATACAAAGCCTTCAAACCGGTGTGGTTTGAAGGCTTTTTCTTATCTTCAACATACCAACCACCTGTCACGTTTGTCATTTCTCCATCGGTTAACTCCCTGACTAGTATCTTTTTCAACGGTTTAGCATAATAATATACCCTTAGTGCACTGGATATGCGGCATTTATTGCATTGACCCTGCCACTGGAGTTGCACTGAACTGAGCATTGCAGTGCAACCTCAGTGCAACCCCAGTGCAACCCTTACAGGGTATACAGGCCTATTGTAACGCATCTGATATTATCAAAATGTACATTCAACTATAACGTACACTCCATATGAAAAAGAAAAAAGCTGTAGTAAACCGCCGGCGGGTGCTTACCGATCCGGTTTTTGAAATGACCCGGCAAAATAATGCCGAGTTTTCCCGTGCCTGCAAAGCCAATGGCCTGCTGCGGCGCGCATTTGCGTTAGGATTACGCAATAAAAAAGACCGGTATGTTTCGGCCCGGCTTACCAAAACTATGTTCAATATTCTGCAAAGTGACCAGATAAACGATCGTGGTCAACGCAGGGTAACCCAGGGCGTATTAAGCATTCTGGAAGGATTCAACTTTAACCGGGATACCAGTCTGCAAAATGTATTACGGGCACCTTATACCGTTACCTTCAATAAGGAAGCCATGTTGGTGACCATCAGCTTTCCATCATTTATTCCTCAAGCCATGATAGAAACAACATCCGGCGCCAACGCTTTTACACTAACCGCCATGGCAGCCTCGCTGCATCTTGAAAAAGATATCTTTCCTGTTGAACCGGTGCAAACTGATTTATTGGACATTTCCATAATACCACATGAAAACCTGGTGTTGCAATTACCGGTTGTTGAGCACCAGTCTGATCATACGGTTATTGTTGCGCTGGGAATTGAATTTTCTAATTACAACCAGGGAACTATTGAACCACTTGATAAAAAGCACAATGCAATGGCTGTTGCAAAAGTGTTTTAAGGTGAGATACCAAACACTGACCATCATCAGCATTTAGTAGATTTGGCCGGTTATACCGCCTGATGCAATTTTAATAGGTTAATTTTACTGTTAATCCATCCACTACGATACAACATTAACGATTCCGCGTCTCCTCGGTCGTCATTCATTTTATCACTAAAATTAGTCGTTATGTTACCAATATCAAAAAGTAAACTATTACAGCTGGTACTGGTGATAAGTTTGCTGTACAGTTGCCATAAATCAGATCCTCCTTTACATCCACAAGACGAAAGCGCCGATGTAGTTTATTCCTGGTATAAATTTATAGCAAAGGTGCAACGGCCGGGCAATCCGCAACCGGTGGTAATACTGAATATGAGGAATTTTGGTTTTATAGGTGTAGGCCTTTATGAAGCAGTACGTTCCGGAAACAAAGGAGCCGAAAGTTTTTCATCCAGTTTGTACCAAATGCCAGCTATGCCACAGGCAGATGCATGGAGCCATCAATACTTATGGAGCGAAAGCGCCAATGCTGCGCTGGCAAGTATGTTTAAGTTGTTTTTGGCTGGTCTTACCGATGCAGATAAAGCAAGCATCGACTCCATGGAAAATGCCAATTACAACCGGTTCAGCATAACCACACCAGCTGATGTATTGGTGCGTTCACAAAGCTTTGGACGAGTCATTGCCACAGCAATCCACACCTGGTCAACCACCGACGGATTCAATCTTTCCAGCGTGGGATATGTACCGCCGCCTGTTACACCCGGTTCCTGGATACCCACTCCGCCCGCCTATGCCAGTCCGGTAGGTCCTTTCCTCGGTGACTCAAGGCCTTTTCTGGCATATAGCCTAACAGCCCTGGCCCCTGCATTACCGTTTCCCTTTTCAGAAAACACCTCCTCTGAGTTCTATAAAGCAGTAAAAGAAGTATATGACATTGGAAAAAATTTAACCGCTGAACAAAAGGCAACTGCCGACTGGTGGGCCGATGCAGGCGGCGCAGGCGTAGGTGTACCAGCGCCTCACCATGTTCTTTCCAATATTACCGGCGTACTGGAAGATCAAAAAGCAAAACTGTGGGAGGCTGCAGCCGTATATGCCAAAACAGGCATTGCATTAAAGGATGGTGGCATTTGTACATTCCGGTCAAAATATCATTACAACCTCATCAGACCTGTTACCTATGTTCGACGGCTCATCGACACATCCTGGCTGAGCTATCTGCCTAACCCACCCTACCCTGAATATACCTCAGGACTGGTGGGATTTTATGCGCCCTATATACAAGTGTTAATAAAAGAGTACGGCGATATTCCCGTAACCGATAATTCCTATGATTGGCGGGGATTACCTGCACGGAAGTTCAATTCCCTTTCAGCGTTGCTTAACGAAGCAGCCATATCAAGAATAT
>CBIMFG010000416.1:0-5075 GCA_966243125.1 uncultured Niastella sp. | reverse complement strand
GGACAACCGGTTACCACCGTGGTGGCTGTATGGGTTTTATGTTTCCATCATTTTTGCCGGTATTTATGTATGGCGTTACCATATTTCTCATACCGCGCCATTGCAAACAGAAGAATTGCAAATAGCGATGAATGAGGCAGAAGTACAAAAGGCGCAATACCTGAAAAAATCGGCTAATAACGTTGATGAGAATACTATAAAGGTGTTAACAGCCGCAACAGATCTTGAAGGCGGCCAAAAAGTATTTACCCAAAACTGTGCGGCCTGTCATGGTAAAGCAGGAGAAGGCGTGGTTGGACCGAACTTAACAGATGACTACTGGTTGCATGGTGGCGGTATTAAAGATGTTTTTAAAACCATAAAATATGGCTGGCCCGAAAAAGGGATGCGCAGTTGGAAAGATGACCTGAGCCCCATGCAAATGGCACAGGTAGCCAGTTATATCAAATCTATCCATGGTACCAATCCACCCAATGCAAAACCCCAACAGGGTGAGCTGTACAAAGAAGAAGGTAGTGTAACAGACCCGGCAGCCAGTAAAGCAACTGAAGTAACTAAAAACTAAGTAGTGGAATCTGAATCTAAAATAGCACCCACAGGAACAGCAGAGCATGAGTCATTCCGCGACCGCATTGCCACGGTTGATGCAAGCGGCAAGCGCAAATGGGTGTATGCGCAAAAGCCCAAAGGCAAATTATATGCCGCACGTACCTGGATAAGCCGGGGCTTTTTTATTCTGTTTTTTGCATTGCCTTTTGTATATGTACATGGCAGGCCCCTCTTTCTTTTTGATGTAACGCAGGCCCATTTTATCATTTTTGGCAAAGTGTTCTGGCCACAGGATTTCTTCATCTTTGGCCTGGCTATGGTTACGTTCATTGTGTTTGTGGTATTGTTCACTGCCGCCTTTGGCCGGTTGTTTTGCGGCTGGGTTTGTCCGCAAACCATCTTCATGGAAATGTTCTTTCGAAAAATTGAATATGCCATCGAAGGCAATGCTGCCGAACATAAATTACTGAACCAGGCGCCCTGGACGGGGAAGAAAGTAATGAAGAAAACCAGTAAGCACCTGGTATTTTTTGGTGCATCGTTTATCATCGCCAATTTCTTCCTGGCTTATATAATCGGGATAAAAGAGTTGGGTAAAATAATTACCGAACCGGTTTCAGAACATATCGGCGGGTTGTTTTCCATCCTTATTTTCTCAGGTATCTTTTATGCCGTATATGCGTTTTTCCGCGAGCAGGTTTGTACAGTTGTTTGTCCGTATGGCCGCTTACAGGGCGTGTTAATGGATCGCAACTCCATGATCGTAGCATACGATCATAAACGCGGGGAGCCAAGAGGCAAGTATAACAAGAAAGTGGACCGCGACCTGGGCGATTGTATAGATTGTATGCAATGCGTAAAGGTTTGTCCTACCGGCATAGATATCCGCAACGGCAATCAGCTGGAATGTGTGGGCTGCACCGCCTGTATTGATGCCTGCAATGCCATTATGGAAAAGACCAATCAGCCCCTGGGTTTGATCAGGTATGCATCGGAGAACGGCATCGAGAACCGCGAGCCATTGCGATTTACCGGCCGTATGAAACTGTATACTGTTTTGCTAACCGGTTTGCTGATTGTGCTGGGTGTATTGTTGTATACCCGGAAAGAAATAGACGCTACTGTAATGCGCACGCCGGGTATGTTGTATCAGCAACGGGGCGCCGACAGCGTATCGAATTTGTATAATATAAAAGTGGCCAACAAAACGGTTTATCCGGTGCCGCTGCAATTAAAGCTCGAAGGCATTGATGGCCGCATAGAAATTATTGGCGAACACCCTGCTATTTCTGTAAAGGAAGAAGGGCAGGGCGCAGGTACTTTCTTTGTAGTGCTGCCGGCCAAAAGCATTCATGCCCGCAAGCAGCCTATTACAATAGGACTTTATAATGGCAACGAAAAAGTAGACGCAATAGCCACCAATTTCCTGGGACCGGTTAGCGGGGAGGCAAGCTTTAAGCCTTAAGCAATAAGCCGTAAGCAAAACAAAGCTGCATTCGCTTATGGCTTACAGCTTATAGCACTATTAAATGGAACATACGTTTTCTTTTCTTCAAGTATGCATTGGTAAATATTAAACAAATTATTATGACACTGAACTGGGGACATAAACTAATAGGGGTATTCCTGATCTTCGTAGGTATGATGTCGTACCTGGTGTACCGCTGCGTAAAAACCAATTACGACCTGGTTTCAAAGGAATATTATAAAGAAGAATTATCGTACCAGCAGGTGATTGATGGCGCCAGCCGGGCCAATCAGCTGGAAAATAAGATAACCATTGCCCAGAATGGAAGTGAGCTGGTGTTTCAGTTACCCAACGAAATGAAGCACACCACGGTGAAAGGTACTGCCTGGTTTTATTATGCCCCCGACGCCAAACGCGACAGGCAAATTGATCTTAGCCCCAATACGGAAGGGGAACAATCAATAAACAGCAGTTCGTTCTTCCCGGGCAACTACACGGCTAAGATCAGATGGGAAAGCAACGGGCAACAATATTATACCGAAGAATTTGTAACCATCCATTAAAGCGCTATGTGGTCGATAGTAATAGCAGGTTTTTTGCTGGGATTGATAAGCAGTTTACACTGCATAGGTATGTGCGGGCCGCTGATGCTGGCCTTGCCTGTTCGTCATATGAGCAAGGGATGGCAGCTACTAGCCATTGTTTTATATAACTCCGGTAGAGTAATCACCTATGCGCTGATAGGTGCCTTGCTGGGACTGGCCGGGCGAAGAATTTACCTGGCCGGTTTTCAGCGATGGTTTACTATTGTATTAGGGATATTTATGCTGGTGATGGCTGTAAATTATTTTTACAAACAGGCATCGGTTCAACCCAAATGGATGCAGGCCATTCATGTTCGCATTCAACAGCTCATGTTCCGGTTTTTGAGATCAAACAAAATAAGCGGTTACTTGCTGTTGGGAATGGCCAATGGATTATTACCCTGTGGCATGGTTTACCTGGCTATAGCAGGCGCCATAACCGCCAATACCGTATTGCATAGTGTTTTGTTTATGTTCGTTTTTGGCGTAGGCACACTGCCCGCTATGCTGGCCCTGGGCGTATTTGGTTTGCGCATCTCCCTGCCGGTGCGGCAACAAATGAAAACCGCCATGCCCTATGTGGTAGTAGCGATGGCGGTGATCTTAATATTACGTGGACTAAACCTGGGCATTCCCTTTATAAGTCCGGTTATTGCCGATGTTCCGGGGCATGTAATTTCCTGTCATTGATCTTCTTTCAGTTCCGGCAGTTCCATAATAACAGTAGTGCCTTTATTCAGCGCACTTTCTAAATGAATATTTCCCTGTAACAAACTCACATACCGGGCTACAATATGTAGTCCCAAACCGGTTCCCTGAATGTTGATGGCGTTACGGCCTCTGAAGAAACTGGTAAACATATGCTGTTGGTCTTCTTCTGAAATACCAATGCCTTCATCCTTTACTGATAATACCAGTTGGTGGTTTTGCAAGTTAACATTTACCCATACCGTTGCGCCCTCTGGAGAGAACTTAACGGCGTTACTTAACAGGTTTATAAGGATGTTTCGTAAAAGCTTTTTATCAGTAGTGAACAATCCATCGCCATTGCAGGCAAGGTGAATTTGCTGTTCTTTCCGGTTGATGGCTTTTATTTCTTCTATTACTTCCTGAATAAAGGGATCTACCTCAAATTGTTCCGTTTTTATATGAACTTTTCCTTCCTCCAGTTTACCCAGGGAAAGAAAATCTTCCAGCAGATCGTTCAGGTGTTTAACCGAATCCTTGATGATGTTGATATGCCGTAACCGTTTGTCGGTGTCTTCGGGTTGGTTGTACTTGGAAGCCAGCGCAGCCGATGATAAAACGGTGCTGAGCGGGGTACGAAACTCATGCGAGGCCATGGACACGAACCGGGATTTTATTTCACTCAGTTCTTTTTCTTTATCCAGCGCCTCGTGCAAACTTTTCTGTGATTTCTCCAATTCCTGCAGGGCTTCCTTCAGGATCATGGTCCTTTCTTCTACCTTGCTTTCCAGCTCCGCATTCAGCTTACGCATTTCACTGGTCATTTGCTCCAGCTGCTTTTGCTGAAGCAGAATGCTCTGCTCTATCTTTTTTCGGTGGGTGATGTCAACAATAAAGGCTATTACAAACAGCTCTTCTTCCCGTTTGTAAAAGCTAAGGCTCACTTCAACCGGAATTTCTGAGCCATCTTTCCGCTTCCCATACAAGTCACGGCCATGACCCATTACCCGGTGTTGCGGATGTTCATAAAAGCCTTCCCGCAGCTGCGCGTGGTGCTTGCCAATGCGGTTGGGGAGCAATATCTCCACCGGCTGACCAATCAATTCGGTATCGTTATAACCAAATGTTCGCTGGGCAGCCGGGTTTATCAATACAATGTTTCCCTTGCCATTGGTAAGTACAATGCCTTCCGTTGCATGCACAAACAGGGCAGACAGGTGAGTGGCATCTATATTATTCATAGGGGCGAACTTACAAAAAAAGGAGCTTTTTTTCCATTTCAATTGACCGGGGAAAAAGGATGGTATTTTCCAGATGCATATGCTGCACCAGGTCGGTATCTATTTCAAGCAATTTTAAAAAGGTTACCCGGTGGTTTACACAGGAATGTTCAGGCGGCGTGTAAGAGTTAGTGAGCTGCCGCATTTGCGCAAGCACTTTTGTGATTGACTCATGCTCATGGTTCATCACGTTTTCTACTGGTTTGCGCAACGTTCGAACCAGCAGGCCTGCATAGGATTCCCTATTATGAAACGCATGGGCAATTTGCCGGATGTAGGGGAAAATAATTTCTTCCTCATGTTGCAAATGGGGCAGCATTTCAAGGGTAAGATTTTTGAAGACCAATGCCAGTTGTGTAAGGTTTGGATATTGCTTTTGGTGGCTTTCGGCAAACTTTTCCAACTGCGCTTTTGTATCGGGCAGCGACTTTTTCAGGTAAGCGTGGTGAATGTTTACGATGTAATCGATGAGAAAATCAATGTCCCATTTTTCATAGGGCAGGCTAT
>CBIMFG010000415.1:0-5082 GCA_966243125.1 uncultured Niastella sp. | reverse complement strand
CATCAAAACTACGGCCTCCGTTTTGCAGAATAGTCAGGCCGGCCAGCAAGGCCTGTTGCAACGCATTTTCATATTGTTGCGTTACCTCAGCAGTAAAGCGTTCTTTGTGGAGCGTGCCGGCCCCACCGTGAATGGCAATGGCAAACTGTTCATTCATGTGTAAGGTTTTTTTAAAATATTGATAAACCCACCCCTTCCCCCTCCCAGGAGGGGATTGAGGTAGTTGTTCAATAACTACGCCATGGTTGTAGCCACATACATACTATAAATTTATACAGGATGGCTGAGATAAAAGGATTTCTGGTACCCATTGGGGGTGCTGAAGACAAAGGGATAGATTATATAAGGACCGCTACGGAAAATACCCGGTTCGACTTTTTTGAAGCGGGTATTTTGCGGCAGATCGTTAAACTGGTGGAAGCGAAAGTGGGCACCCCAAAAATAGAATTGATCACCACGGCTTCTTCCTTTCCTGAAAAAATGGAAGAAACCTATTGCAAGGCTTTTGGAAAATTGGGCTGCGACAATATGCGGCATCTATTTATAACCCACCGCGAGCAGGTAGATACAGAAGAACATTTACAAAGACTGGAGGAATGTAATTGCATCATCTTTACAGGGGGCGATCAATTGCGCCTAACCTCTATATTGGGTGGAACCGAAATGCTGGCCTGTATAAAAAGAAGGTACCAGGAAGAACCTATTGTGGTGGCAGGCACCAGCGCCGGCGCCATGGCCATGGGCAACACAATGATCTATGATGGCAATGCTACCCGCGCACACCTGAAAGGAGAAATAAAGTTCAGCACCGGGTTCGATTTTATTTCCAATGTTATTATTGATACCCATTTTGAAAAAAGAGGGCGCTTTAACCGGCTGGCACAGGCAGTGGCGGTACAACCCGGCATTCTGGCTTTTGGCCTGGCCGAAGATACAGGTATGATCATTTCTTCCGGAAACCATATTGAAGTAATTGGCTCCGGCATCATCACCGTATTAAACGGTAAGAATATTACTTATACCAACCTGATAGACATTCCCGAAAGAATGCCTATTTCGGTGGAGAATATTATTGTGCATATTCTTTCGCAAGGCGAAAAATATGATCTTACAACCAATCAACCTATACGGCCGGGACTGGAGTAATTACCTTTTACTTTTTTTTCTGGTAAAGAAATAAACCACTGCCGCCACGGTAAGCGCCTTTACCGCAAGGCGGGTCACCAGTTTTTTGCGGTTGTATTTCCATTCAGCGCGCCAGCCCAGTTCAGCAATAAAATTAGGGAAGATGCCCTGTTTAATGTCCTCTATGATACCCTGAATAACATCCACCTTATCGGCAAAGATCAGGGTCATCCAGTGTGCAGCCTGTCCTTCGCTGTATTTGAAAGCCTGTTTGCGCATCAGTCCGCTTAATCCGCGCGGTGGTGTGGAAGTACCAAATACCCGCGTGATCTCCGGCCGTTCAATGGAATGAAACACTTCTATATTCACCGGTTGCTGCGGCGCCTTTTCATAATGAATGCGTTTATGATCATCTCCATTCCAATGCTTCATGGGATAGGTAGGATCGTTTTCGGGATCGGCATCTATGCCCCAGCCGGGGATATGATCTTTTGATGAATTGGCCATTTGCCTGTCCAGTTCGGGGCTTATTCTATTTTCCAGCTTTTCCATAATACATTATTTACAGGGTGAATGCTTTGGGTGGAATTAACAGCGGCTTGATCATGTTGTCGAGCTTGGCAGAGAACATGCGATAGGCATCGGAAACATATTCAAGCGGAATGCGATGCGAGATCAATCCTTTGGGATTGAGCCTGCCTGCCATTACATGGTCAATTAATTTTGGCAGCAGGCGTTTAACGGATGCCTGGTTTGCGCGAATGGTGATGCCCTTATTCATAACGCTCCCAATAGGCACCAAATTCCAGGGCGGGCCGTACACGCCAACAATGGAAAGAATACCGCCTTTCTTTACCGAATTAATGGCCCAATAAAGCGCGGTGGCATTCCCTGCCTGCAGCAACAATTGTTTGCCCGTTATATCTTGCAGTTTACTGCCTATGGCATCACAGCCCACTGCATCTATACACACATCGGCTCCCAGCCAGTCGGTAGCCTTTTTTATAAACAGAACCGGGTCGTCCATTTCCTTGAAATTATAGGCTTCGCAATAGGAATATTCGCGGGCAAATTGTAACCGGTATTCCAGGTGATCGATGATGATGACGCGGCCGGCGCCAAACAGCCAGGCACAACGTGCCGCCATAATGCCTATAGGGCCTGCTCCCCATACTACCACCGTATCTCCTTTTTGAATACCACCCATTTCCGCAGCCTGGTAACCGGTAGGTGTTACATCAGTCAACATCACCGCATCTTCAATGTTCATACCTTCAGGAATAATAGTAGGGCCTACATCGGCGTAAGGTACCCGAACATATTCAGCCTGCCCGCCATCATAACCACCACCAATATGTCCATAACCGAAAAAGCCGCTTGCAGCAGTAGCGCCGGGACTTGATTCATGGCAATTGCCATATAACTCCTGTTTACAGAAGGGGCAGGTACCACAGGCAATATTAAATGGCACCAGTACATGGTCGCCCTTTTTCAGTTTTTGCACACCGGAACCAACTTCTTCCACAATACCTGTAAACTCATGCCCAAAGGTCATCCCTACCCTTGTATCGGGCACCATGCCATGGTATAAATGAAGGTCTGAACCACAGATGAGGGAACGCGTTACCCGCACAATAGCATCATAAGGATGCTCTATTATTGGTTCAGCATGATTAAAATCTGCCCGCACCCTGAACGGTCCACGGAAGTTCATTGCTAACATAAGCCTGATTTTACAAATTTGAGTAATTGTATAAACACTGCTACAAGTGAGACAAACTGAGAAGTATCTTCTTATGTTGCGGTAATAATTATGCCATGCAATGATGGCATTCAACATCAATGGCGCATTACACCCTGGTGTTTGTGAACAGCGCTATCAGCCTTATTGGAAATTGTTAGCTGTCTAATGTTTCCTTTTTCCCAGGCGTTTGCCAGGGGATCTACATTTGGCATGGGAATGTCTTCCCTATTCTTTTTCTTTTCAGCGGTTGAAATATTAAACCGCTTGTCGCGGTCGGCCAGCAATTCCTGTTTTAGTTGTCCATCTTTAGTGAACCCCATCATGATCAGGGGCGAGCCAACAGGCAGGGTTCTGTTTTGATCGGTGTGCCAGGTATGAATTATTTTACCGTACGTGGAAACCAGTTTTTCCATCAACTCATGTTCTGCCAGCTGCGGAATACCAGGTGCTATCAGCGTGCCTGACTTTACCTCATGGTGATGTGAGTGCCATAATTTCTTTTCCTCATCGGGAAGGGTTTTAAACAGCTTTTCAGAAACAATATATTCCACGCCCATGATCTTTGCATCGGGTCCATTGCCATCGTACATAATGGCCTGGTACAGATCTTCATTGATCTGTGACACATAATGATGCGCTTCCATTTGCGCATTCAAGTTGCCATTATAAAAATGAAAACCATCCAGGTACACGTTAATTTTTGAGATGGGCGATTTGTTTTGCAGCAGATCGGCGCCCGCTTCCAGTGTTTTTGATTTGGCGCTTTTATCTGAACCCGGCGATTCAACATTGGGCGGGGTATTCTTGCCACCACAGGAAAGTATGCCCAAACATAAAAGCGCAATGGCATTATGCATGTATTTCATATAGCTATAAAGTTTCCTTCTGTACTTGCAATAAAAAAAGGATCATAGTGATATGGTCCTTTTTTCAGATCAATGTCGTTTTCAAGGCTACGCTTTATCCATTTTGTCGGACCCACGTTGTTTTACCAGCTTGTTGTAAATGCCGAATAACAGCAAGGGAGCTACCCACTGACCAATAAACAAACTCGTGTGTTTTTTCTTGGCAAGTTGTAGTGCCAGGCCTGTTGCCATGACGCCTATTGATACCCACAGAAACACATCGGATGGTAATTTCGAAGTTTGCTCTTCAATTGCCTTGGCAACTTTGCCTTCCCTTTTGTCTGCTTTAAACATCGTTTCCATATAATGTTATTTTAGGTTCCTTAATAAGTGAATCGCTGTAAAACCTGTGCCACTACTGCGTTTTGGAAGATCAGGCATAATGCCTGTGTAAATAAATGTCCCAAATTAAAACGAAGCGCTCTACACTCCTCAATACATTAAGCAAAAAATAAGGGAAAGATTGCGTGGCATAACATATGAAGTTTTACGAATGAACCAAATGCTGAAGTATATGAAAGTAATCAACACAAAAACCCATGGATACCTCGATTATATCATGGGTGTGGTGCTTATTGCATCACCATGGTTGTTTGATTTTGCGCGGAATGGTGCGGAAACATGGGTTCCGGTAATTTTAGGTATAGCAACCATCCTGTATAGTTTGATGACAGATTATGAGTTAGGAGTATCCCGCATGATCTCTATGCGTACGCACCTGGTGCTTGATGCTGTTAGTGCTATTTTTCTGGCTGCTTCACCGTGGCTGTTTGGCTTTGCGGATTATATCTGGCAGCCGCATCTCATTCTGGGTATTATTGAATTGGGCGCCGTACTGATGACGAAAACAGAACCTGGTAGCAGAAGAACACCTGAGGAAAGAGGAATGCACCACACAAGAACTGCCCATTAATACCGGTTTGCTAAAAACAGTGTTTCTGAAAAATTAAAGCCTTCACGGTTTTGCCGCGGAGGCTTTCCCTTTTACATCCCCAATATAAAAGCAAAACCGGTTGTCAAAAAATAACCCCGGCGGTATGCCGGGGTTACAACAACTACAACAAACGAAGGATGTAAAATGAACAACAGCGATTAGTAATCCATTCCATTCATGCCAGGGGAAGGCGCCGCCGCGGTTTCCTTTTTAGGTTTTTCGGCAATTACACATTCGGTTGTCAATAACATACCTGCAACAGAAGCGGCATGTTCCAGCGCCACGCGTGATACTTTGGTGGGATCTATTACGCCGGCTGCCAGCAGGTTCTCATATTGCTCTGTACGCGCATTAAAGCCATAATCGCCCGTACC
>CBIMFG010000414.1:0-5084 GCA_966243125.1 uncultured Niastella sp. | reverse complement strand
TTCAGGTTACCACAAACTTTTCCTTTCTGCGCGGCGCCTCTCATCCGCATGAAATTGTAGCGCATGCAGCGGCACTCGGGTATAAAGAAATTGCCATAACAGATCGGAATACCTTAGGCGGTCTTGTCCGGGCACATAGTGCAGCCAAAGAACAAGGGATAAGGATACTACCTGGTTGCCGATTGGATTTAATTGATGGTCCGAGCTTACTAGCGTACCCCACGAATAAAGAAGCTTATGCTCTAGTAACGAGTTTGCTTACCATCGGCAATATGCGGGCAGAAAAAGGTGAATGTCATATCTATAAAGCAGATCTGCATGAACATTCAAAAGGAATAAAGTTCATCTCAATACCTCCCGATCATTTGAATCAAGAATTTGAATTCGACGAAACGTATATTGATAACTTAAAAGAATATAGCGAAGCCTTCGGCAATAATCTTTATATAGCAGGTGTTAAAAAATATGGCGGGGATGATCAGAAGCAATTGTTCCGGCTATCCGAACTGGCCAGCCGGTTCGGCATTCCAATGGTAGCCACCAACGATGTGCATTATCATTCGCCAGCAAGAAGGCAACTCCAGGATATCATTACCTGCGTGCGGGAAAAATGCACCATTTATGAAGCCGGCTACCGCCTTCATGCCAACGCGGAAAGATATTTGAAGCCTGCCATTGAAATGAACCGGCTGTTCCGGCAATACCCAGGCGCCATACGCTATACAAAAGAAATTGCCGAAGCCTGCCAGTTCTCCATCGATGAATTGAAATATGAATATCCGGAGGAAAATTTAACAGAAGGGCGAACATCCCTGGAGGAACTTACCCACCTGGCATGGGAGGGAGCGAAAGGACATTATGGTGACACTATACCGCGAAAGGTGATCGACAATATACGGCATGAACTTCATTTTATAGAAGAAATGAACTATGCCTCTTATTTCCTGACTGTATATGATATTGTGCGCTATGCCCGGCAGCAGGGTATACTTTGCCAGGGCCGCGGCTCTGCAGCCAATTCTACCGTTTGCTTTTGTTTGGGCATTACTTCTGTCGATCCGACTAAATTCGATTTGCTGTTTGAACGGTTTATATCATCCGCACGCAACGAACCGCCGGACATAGACATAGACTTCGAGCATTCGCGACGTGAAGAGGTGATGCAATATATCTACCGAAAATATGGCCGTGCCCGGGCAGCTATCGTAGCCACGGTAACACAACAGCATAGCGAAGGGGCCATAAGAGATGTGGCAAAAGTGATGGGCCTTTCGATGGATGCCATTAACCGGCTTGCCAGTTCAGTAGGATCATTGGGAGAATATCCTGAACAGCCAATGGATACAACCAGAATTATTGAAGAAGGGTTTGATGTGAGGGATAAACACTTGCAACAAGTATTGGACCTAACAAGGCAGTACATCGGCTTTCCAAGGCAATTAGGCCAGCATACGGGCGGATTTGTTTTGACCAGAGGCAAACTTTCCAACCTGGTTCCGATTTTAAATGCAAGAATGGAAAACCGCACCTGCATCGAGTGGAACAAAGACGATATCGATGCATTGGGATGGATGAAAGTGGATGTGTTGGCGCTAGGTATGCTTACCTGTATTCGTAAAGCTTTTGATCTGGCAAAGGAAAAATACGGCCTCCATTTAACCCTTGCGAATATACCGCAGGATGATGCGGCGGTGTATGACATGATCAGCAAGGCTGACACGATTGGAGTTTTCCAGATAGAATCGCGTGCACAACAGTCCATGTTACCAAGACTGAAACCGCGCTGCTTTTATGACCTGGTCATTGAAGTTGCCATCGTAAGGCCAGGGCCGATACAAGGCGACATGGTGCATCCCTACCTACGGCGACGGAACGGTGAAGAACCCGTGGAATATCCTTCGAAAGAGCTGGAAGACATCCTGAAAAGAACATTGGGAGTTCCTCTCTTCCAGGAACAGGCGATGAAGATAGCTATAGCAGCAGCCGGCTTCACGCCAACAGAAGCGGACAAACTGCGAAAGAGCATGGCCACTTTTAAATCACCAGGCCTGGTATCGCATTTTAAAGAGAAGCTGATTAAAGGGATGGTGAATAACGGCTATACAACAGCGTATGCAGAGCGGGTATTTAAGCAACTGGAAGGCTTTGGCGCTTATGGATTTCCAGAAAGCCATGCGGCCAGCTTTGCGCACCTGGTTTATATTTCCTCATGGCTGAAATGCTACTACCCTGATGTGTTTGCCTGCGCTATTCTAAATAGTTTGCCGATGGGCTTTTACCAACCTGCCCAATTGGTAATGGATGCGCAAAAACATGGGGTTGAAGCGAGGCCGGTTGATATCAACTTTTCCGATTGGGATAATACGTTGGAAGAGAAAACCGGCAAGTATCGCGCACTTCGCCTTGGGTTTCGCCACATTAAGGGAATAAAGGAACAAGATATACAGATCTTATTATCTAACAGAACAAAGAATTTTACCAGCCTCAATGAGTTACGGACCCTCGGCATTTCTGATACCGCCCTGGAAAAACTGGTTGATGCTGATGCTTTCCGATCTATCGGCCTAGACCGGCGACAGGCGTTATGGGAGATTTCCACAAAAGACTCCCCTACCGGCCTATTTGCCAACAATCAAAATAATAAAGAGGAACAAACTGTTCCTTTACCGGAAATGTCGCCATTTGAACAGGTGCTGCAAGATTACCAGACTACGGCGCTGTCCATTAAAGAGCACCCTGTGAGTTTTGTAAGGGAAAAACTGAAACAGCTTCATGTGAGCTCTTCTGCAGATCTCCCCAAAAGTGTAGATGGCAACATGGTAAGAGTAGCCGGACTGGTATTAGTAAAGCAAAGACCCGGCACGGCCAAAGGCGTATGCTTTATGACTATTGAAGACGAAACCGGCACCACCAACGTAATTATATTTGAAAACCTGTTTAAAAAGTATCGTAAAGAAATTGCGCTGTCTAAATTGATCATGGTGGAAGGAAAACTACAGAAGCAGGGAGAAATTATCCATGTGATCGTTGAACGATGCTATAATGCTTCAAAGCTTTTTTGGGAGGCGAAGAATGATAGCCCCAAAAAGGCAAATGCGACAGAACAATTGAGTATGTTTCCTAAAGGGAGGAATTATAGGTAAGTTTAGAGTATTTATCCAAGCGTAAACTCTATTGGCGGTCCGCAATAAATGTACTGAAGGCGAAATAGAATCTACATTTGATTGAAGGAATTAACCCAAGGGCAGGAACTATAATTAAGTATAAAAGCTGTTTATAATGAAGCGAATAATTAAAAAGCTTGCCAATTCGTTTTGTAATGTATTGGTCCTCGGACTGTTTTTATTTCCGTCCAAGATTTAAAAGGAAGGGTATATTTTTCATTGCTTAGATATTCACCCCATCGCCAAAATTTAAATATTATTTTAGGAGTAATTCTATATAGCAATGTATCTTTTTTATTCGCTTCCTTAAACGCTTCAAAATTATCTATGCATAAGTTATAATTTCTTCCATTATCATTTACTTCATCAAATGTAAATGTTCCGTTGGCGTTACTATAAAGAACGTCTTCTTGTCCAAAAATAGATTTTAAAGGTGGCAGGTTAATTATAATAACGAATATGACAACAAAAATTAAAATCTTTTTCATTTTCAGCTAATTACATTCGCCATGAGATAACGGCGCCTTAGTATTTGTACTCTGATCAATTGTTATGTGCGGAGCCTCTGCGTTATTACTATCTTTCATTTGCTTTAGCTTTTTAAATAACATCTGAGGTGTTTTATCTATAGTCATAGGGTCAATATCAATGACCCTATTGATATAAACAACATAAGAATCTACCGTTATAGGCTGATTCCTTACAGAATTAAAAAGGTCTAATCCAAAATTTGAACAATTATAATCCAATGCAGCATACTTCAACTTCGCCAATTCGAGAGCTTTTTTCCTTAGATTTTCAAATTGGGCTTCAGATAAGCTCATTTCAATACTTGCGTTGATCTCTCTTAACTGATTGTTTTTAATTACGGATTTTAATGGCCTAAACGGAAAAAGATATCCGGGATGCTTATACGCATAAAAACCGAATACCTGAGTAATTGTTTTGGCGTCATTTGCTTTTGTCATGACTACAAAAGTATGTCCTGTTTCGCTCCCGGAGTCAGGTGGAAGCAGCAATGGATGCTTATTATCTGGGACATCTATACACAACTTAATAGTATATTTCGCTCCCGCTGATGGCACCTGATTGAAACAATTAAGGGCCTTTTTAATATCCAATTCCGGTGTAATAGTCAATTCCTCCTCAATAATTAAATTAAATTCGCCATTAAATTGCTTGTTATTAAACTTGTTTTCGTATTCCCAATAAGGAAGTGGTCTGCAATAATCCTTTTTTGCGAAAGGATTGTTTGGATGAAATAAAGAAAGAGGCAGTCCTTTCAAACTCCTTACTATTGTAATTTCAACATCAACCGCAATAAGATTCATTATGAAAAAGTTTCAGTCAGTGTAACGAGTAAAAACCTAAGACAAAGGGGAGTTTAAAGGTGTGTAAGCAATATAGGATAATTTATTTAAATCTACAACTTTTTGTTACCGTTAGTTCTTTTTAATATAACTTTAATTAAGAACTTTTAGATACTGCTCACCAAAAACTTTTTTTATAATTAGCAATACTTCACATTTTATGGAAGCGCTTTTTAAGCTTTTTAATGACATTTACCCTGTGAGTTCTGAATTACAGAACTACATTGCAACAAATTTGAAATGGCGCGTATTAAAAAGAAAAGAATTTCTAGTAAAAAAATCTCAAATCAATACAATAGGGGCATTTGTTAATTCCGGGCTTTTACATTGCTACTACTTAGAAAATGATAAAAAGATCACCTCCTGGTTTCTGCCTCAAAAAGGTCTCGCTATCTCGGTTCACAGCTTTTTCACACAGCAGCCATCTTACGAGTACATTGAAGCGATGGAGGACTCGGAAATATTCTATTTGACATTTGAGGAATTAAATATTGCATATCACAAATATTTAGAGCTGAACTTCATTATAAGAAAGTTAGTTGAGACCTAT
>CBIMFG010000413.1:0-5084 GCA_966243125.1 uncultured Niastella sp. | reverse complement strand
ATTCTAGATTAGAAAATTACTAAACAGCATACTGTTGGTTTATTGATGGTTATTGGAGCAGGTTACCGGCTTCAAAGCTCAAACACAAAAATTGATCGATGACTATTCGAAATAGATCGATGTCCCTACCCGGTTAAATCATTCCTGCATTCCACTACAACAACAAGAGATTCGGCAACCGGCAAAACACCCAACGAATTCAGGCATTTAAATTAAGTCCTGCGTTTTCATTATCTTCAGTTAATGAAAAAAATGCCTTGTTCTTTAACGATTGTCTTGCTAATATGTGTTCATACCGTTTTTTGTCAATCAGAATACATTCATTTTGATAAGACTTCTCCGCAACAGGCATATGCAGCATCAATCCTGGAAAAAACCATGAATGGTTCTCACCAGGTAAATCTTATTATTGAGAAGGTACTACCTCCAGAATCATTTACCATTACAGCTGCAGGCAAAACGATTACGATCACTGGTGGCGATGAACGGGGATTGATCTATGGTTGCCTTTCATTTCGCGATGACATTCAGCAGGGCGTTTCACTTGCTAACTATACATCAAAAACCGAAAAACCATTTTTGCCATTCCGGGCCATCAAATACGATCTGCCGTGGGATACCTATCGTCATAGCTATGCGCTGGAACTGCACGATGAAACATGCCGCGACACCAGTTACTGGAGATCTTTTCTGGATATGATGGCGGAAAACCGGTTTAATGCACTTACCCTTTGGAACCTGCATCCTTATACGTTCCTTATCAAACCCAAAAACTATCCAGAGGCAAGCCCCTGGAACGACAGCGAGCTGCAGGCCTGGCAACGTTTATTTCATTCCATTACGCGCATGGCTGCCGAAAGGGCTATAGAGGTATATATTATTCCCTTCAACATTTTTGTTACCCCTGAATTTGCCAAAGCGCATAACGTGGCTATGGACAACCTGAACCATGATTATTTTGTACGAGGCGATACCGCTGCCATTATAAAACAATACACCAAAGAATGTGTTACCCAAATGCTGGAAGAATATCCTGACCTCACCGGCATGGGCCTAACGCTTGGCGAAGGCATGGCCGGCATGACCCCGCAACAGCGTGAAGACTGGATGAAAGAAACGATCATTGAAGGCATGCGCCTTGCCAACAGAAAATCAAAACTCATTCACCGCATCCCTTTTTCCAGCACCACCGGTTCACTAGGTATTACTACCATTGAAACAGAAAAACTAACCCGTGCGGGCATTGAAAAAGAAGCAGCGATGGGCTTTACCGAAGGCCCTATATGGGCCGATCTGAAATTCAACTGGTCGCACGCACACTCCACTACCAAACTCATTAAAGTGCATGGCGGCAAGCTCTATGATGGGTATTTTAATCCCACTCCCACTACGTATAAGATTGTATGGACAGCCCGCAATGAAGACTTCTTTTGTTTGCGGTGGGGCGTACCCGATTTTGTTCGCAATCATATTTTACAAAATACCCATCCCTACTCCGGCGGTTATATTATTGGGTCAGAAACTTATATCCCGGCAAAAGATTACTTTACCAAAGACACCACCGCCCGTAACTGGCAATATGCCTTTGAAAGACAATGGTTGTTTTATAAACTGTGGGGCAGGTTATTGTATGATCCTCAAACTTCGAACAACCTCTTCAAAGCTGAATTTACCCGTCGTTATGGAAAGCAGGGAAGCAATCTATTGACCGCATCTGCGCTGGCAGGCTCAACGGCCTTACGAATTGCCTCCAGCTTTGATTGCGGTTGGGATTTCACCCTGTACACAGAAGGCATGATGGCGTTGGATACTGCTACTAAAACAGTGGGTTATATTTCGGTTAACCGGCTCATTCACCAGCAGCCGTTGGATACCGATTATATTTCAATAGCTGATTATGTTCGTAATCCGGTTAAAGGAAAAATTACGCCGCTGCAATTGGCGCAACAGTTGGAAAAAGATTGCAACCAGGCATTGGCGCTTGTACAGCATATTGATACAAAAAGCAACAAAGCGTTGTTGTATGAAGTAGCTGATATAAAAACCTGGGCTTATCTGGGCTTACATTATGCAGAAAAAATAAAAGGCGGCGTGGCGCTGCAGCTTCATAATAAGAATACTGCTATCCTTCATTTACAAAAAGCGCTTAGCTGGTGGGATAGCATCATTAGCGTAACCCGCCCGTTGTATAACGATATGCCGCTGGTTCACTACAGTCAGCAGGGCGGAAAAGAAACAAAAGAGAATTATCATCTAACATTTCATTGGGAGCAATTACGGGCGGCTGTAGGTAAAGACATTGAAATAGCCCGAAAAGCTTTCTAAAAGTCCACCTTTGCATATGGAGATTCTATTACCTCCAGCTCAGGATAATCAACCAATCTATCTTTTAGTAAATGATACAGGTAGTTATCGAAATCCACCTTTTCGTTTGGGATCTTATTATTAAAAATATGATCACTTAACATGGGAGACATTCCAATTTCCAGGTCGTATTTGTTACCATAGCTGGCAGTTAATGTTACTGATAATCCCATTATTGGTATATGCATATAGGCAACAGGCACCACATTCCAGCTCTGGCACATCTTTACCTAACTCTGTGACGTAAGTACGGTACTTTGGTATATAAGTAAGCAACTTACGTAGGTAAGTACATGACTTTTATAGTAAAAATGGCTAGGTGTGTACCAGAGTTGTTTAGGTATGAGTCAACGTTATATACATATACTCCAAAGTATATCAGGGTTGTTCCAAAGTCAGGTCAGGTTGTTGCATCTTTAGCTCAGGATGCGGCATCTTAAGTGACTTACGTTCCAACATTGTCTACTTAAGGCCAAATAGTTAAGAGAAGTCGGCTAATTGTTGAATTATTCAATAAAAAATTACCCAAACATGATCTTCACCGTTTGGTAAAACAGCCTGCTTTGGAGGTGTTGGGCCTGTTCGGTAAAGCCCTGCAAGCCAAATAAACCGGCGGCATTGCCTTTGTTGATGGCAATTTCAAGGTAACCGGCTGCATTAAAAAGCGCGAGTTTTTCACCTTCTGGTACATCAGCATAAGTATCCGCCACTTTATCGATCACTTCATTGCGTTTGAAAACTATCTTGAAGTTGCGTCCTTTGCGATGTTCTTCAAATTGGTCGCGGGTAATGTTTACAACAATATTCTCGAAATGATCAATAAAAATGATCTGTCCTTCCATCCAGTTCTCACCAAACAACGGACGTAAATGGTTCTTCTCAATAAAGGGTACATCGGGTATGCCAATATCCTGCAGGCGGGCGCCACCGTGTAGTTTACGAATAGCTTCGCCCATTATCTGCACACAATACAACGTATTTTTGATAGCCTTTGGGTCCAGTGGCAAACCAATGATCATTTCAGGTTTGTCCTCAAGCACCATAGAGAGCAGGCCATTATCGGCACATAATATATATTGATCCTGATGAAAGGCTAATAATAACTGCTCCGGCTTTTTTTCAAACAGGTTCACCAACAGCAAATGAAAGGTGTGAGGGGGGAACTGTTTGATGGCATTACGGCTAATGTAAGCCGCCTGCGGATAGTTGAAAGGAGAAATCGTATGCGACACATCAACCAGGGTAAATTCCTGGCTCTGCTGCAATAACCTGCCTTTTACTGCACCCACCAGGTAGTCTTGCATACCAAAATCAGAAGTGAGGGTTAGTAAAGGCATTTAAGAAATTAAGAATTAAAAATTTAAAATTAGAAATGAAAAAGCACTGAACCCTGAAGAGTGATGAAAAATGAGGGTTTTACTTTTTCATTTCTCATTCTTCATTTCTCATTTTTTATTTAGAGAGTTCATTATTCTTAAAGAAGAATTTGTACACCAGCTTATCCGTTAGCGAAGGGAAAACCTTGCTCAAAAAGATGGTTCTTTTATCATTAACAGTAAACACCAGGGTACGCTTACGGTTTTCAATGGCTTTCAGAATTTGGCGCGAGCATTCCTCGGCACTCATTAAGCTGGCTTCGTCGAGCGGAGATTCTCCTTGCGGATTGCCCTTGTCGGTCAACGCGGCTTTACGAATATTAGACGCCGTATAGCCCGGACATACCCACATTACGTGAACGCCGGTATGTAATAACTCTGTGCGGATGGCTTCTAACCAGCCCTGTAAGGCAAATTTAGAGGCAGAATAGGCAGCACGGCCAGGCAATCCCCGGTAACCGGCAATGGAAGAAACGCCCACAATAGTGCCTTTACGTTCTAAAATGGAGGGTAACGCGTACTTGGTGCAATACACCGATCCAAAAAAGTTAACGTCCATAACTCTTTTAAGTACATCAATATCGGCATCGTTGAACAGGGCACGCATGCTGATACCGGCATTATTGATAAGGATGTCGATACCGCCGAACGTTTTTATGGTAGATTCAATAAAACGTTTGCAGTCGGTTTCATTACTCACATCGCAGGTGATGGTATGCAGTTCCACATTGGCGTGCTGCAGTTGAAGGGAGTATAATTTGTCGTAATTACGCGCACAGGTAGCCACTTTTGCTCCTGCCGCAATACAAGCATCAACCAGGGCCTTTCCAATTCCATCACTGCCGCCCGTTATAGCTACAACCTTATCTTTTAAAAATGACATAGCGTGTTACTTTTGTAAACACAAAAATAGCGGACTTAACCCGCTGAAAAAATAAGAGTTGAGAAAATAGTTTAGGATTTTTTTTAAAAAAATTTGGTGAGATATGATTTTCACCTATTTTTGCACTCCCAAAATAAACGCACCGCTTCGAAAAACGGTCAGAAGAAAAAGAGAATGAAGGAGTTGGATAGCATTTTGGAACAAAGATCTTGAACATTCAGAACTTTTTATAAGGTTGATCTCGTAGCTCAGTTGGTAGAGCACATCACTTTTAATGATGGGGTCCTGGGTTCGAGTCCCAGCGGGATCACAGAAATGGCAAAAGGGCTATCAAAAATGGTAGCCTTTTTTTATGCCAGAATTATTGGTTAAGTATCTTCGCAGCTCGTAAGAGCAAAAAGTTTGTAGGTTGATCTCGTAGCTCAGTTGGTAGAGCACATCACTTTTAATGATGGGGTCCT
>CBIMFG010000412.1:0-5086 GCA_966243125.1 uncultured Niastella sp. | reverse complement strand
ATTAGTTTGAGGTAAATAAATAATTGCTATGCTAATAATCAGAGTTGCGATGCGTTTCCGTAATAAATATAGACATTATTTATAATGTACCAAAAATAAAATACAGCTACAAGCTTTAAGCCATAAGCTGAAAGCCAAATGCCACAACACGGTTGCCGCGCAGGCGTGTATTGCTTATGGCTTACAGCTTGGAGCTTACAGCTATTTACCCCTACTTGTTGCTGTGAGGTTATTTTATTACTAGGTACTAGTCCCTAGTGCGGCTTAAGAAATACAGTCATTCTGTCGAAACAGGGTAGCCGAAATTTGCAAACCGCCTGCTTCATACACTACTTTTACATCAGCAAGCAGGCAAATAAGACACACAGTAGACAACGAAGAACCCTTAAATACAACGTACCTCTGAAACCCCTAAATCCGAAAACCGAACCCTTTGAAAGCAGAACCGTAATGTATCGTACCCTTTGAGTTACCCTTAAGCCCGTTTTACCTCCGACACCCTATGACCTTTCAGAACCCTATCCAAATCCGATGAAAGACCAATGAAAACCCACCTTTTGGAAAACCACCAAAAGACATTGCCTCCCGCCCGGCTGAGCCGGGATGGGAGGTTTTTTATTTCTTATCTACATAATTGATCTGGGGTCGTTGGAGGAATGCACCTTTATCTGCATCATGGTGGCTATGCTTTGGGCCCGTTGTTTTATTAACTCGGCGTTATCGCCTTCAAACAGCTCATTAACGGTGCTTACAAATAACTTGAGCCATTGTTGAAAATGGGCGGCACTAAGCGGTGATTTCTGGTGCAGTTGTACATGGGCTACCATGGGGTTGCCCTTAAACCCACCGGTTTGAAAAACAATGTTCTCCCAAAAATCATACATGCGGGGTAAGTGTTCTTCCCAATTCACTTTGGCCACCTCATTAAACAGGTAGCCAATGGTTTCATCGGCCCGCACTTTTGTATAAAAAGTATCTACTAAATGTTGTATGTCGGCCCGGTCTCTTATATCGGTTCTCATAAACCTTTCTATTAAATTTTCGTACTGCCCCCCAAAGGTAGCGCACATTATGTTTCAACGTTCCACCGTTATTGCCCCTGTTCCAGAGGTATAAGAATTGCAGACTTACTACTGCAAGTACACTGTAAATCATTAATTAAATACCTAAAATACTTTCTCTATGGCAATGCAACCTAACACAGCAACCCAACGCGCGATGGCTATGTCTGACTCTAAACTCCATCTGTTTTTTATGCAACAATTGCAGGATATATACTGGGCAGAAAAGAAGCTGGTGAAAACTTTGCCCAAGCTCTCTGATGCCGCTACATCGCAAGGGTTGAAACAGGCATTTAACGATCACCTTGAACAAACCATTAACCATGTAACCCGCCTTGAAAATGTTTTTCGCCTGCTGGGTGAAGAACCCAAGGCCCTGAAGTGCCCGGCCATGGCAGGTATTGTTGATGAAGGCGCCGACATCATTGATGAAACTGATGAAGGCAGTGCACAACGTGATGTGGGTTTAATTTTTGCAGCACAAAAAGCTGAACATTATGAAATAGCCACTTACGGTGGTTTGGTACAGTTAGCCCGTACTATGGGTCATGATGATTGTGCCGAACTGCTTGATCAAACACTGTCTGAAGAAAAAGTATGTGATAGCTTACTTACAAAGATAGCAGAGGAAGATGCCAATGTAAAAGCAAACACTGAAAAGTTTGAATAAACGCTGAACGCTTAAGGCTCAAAGCCGAACGCAAATACAAAAAGAAAGGCTGAACACATAATAAAAGGTGTTCAGCCTTTCTTTTAAATACTATTCGCTCAGGCGTTCCGCGTTAAAGGAATTATAAATAAAAGTTTTACGCCATACTAAGTATGTACCTGTAATAATATCCACAACTATAATGCGTTTCTTTGTAGAGCGTTATTATTGCATCTATTTGCATCCAAAGAGGCGTGTGATGAAACTTTTACCATCTGATCAATTAACCAACAACCAGGTAAGGTCCGGGTTGCATCTTATATTAAAGGATGGTCTTGCTACCGAGACCATGAATACTTTAACAGCAGGTACTTTTCTCGTTGCCATCGCTTTATACATGGGCGCCAGCAACGTGCAAATTGGAGTACTGGCGGCATTACCCACCTTCACCAATATTTTTCAACTGGTTTCTGTTTGGCTGGTTCAGCGTTTCAACAACCGCCGCGCCATTACTGTAACCGCCGCCATTTTCGGGCGCATCCCTTTACTGGTGATTGGTATCATTCCTTTATTGTTTTCAAACATCGCCAGCGTTTCGGCGCTCATCTTTTTATTATCGTTCCAATGTTTATTTGCTTCTATTGCCGGTGGCAGCTGGAACTCGTGGATGCGCGATCTGATTCCACAACAAATACTGGGCAGTTACTTTTCACACCGCAGCCGCCTGATGCAGATCCTGAATGTTACGCTCAGCCTGTTTATTGCCATGGGTGTTGATTATATAAAAGCACATTATCCGGCGCATGAGATCAACGCGTATGCGGGCATGTTCATTTTTAGCCGGTATGTGGGGCGTGCATGTCCTGGCACGTACACCTGAGCCTAAATCAAAACCTATTCAGGATAACATAGTAAAGCTTTTCAGCAAACCGCTTACGGTTCACAATTTCAGAAAGCTGCTGGTGTTTAACTCCTGCTGGATCTTTGCCTTTAACCTGGTTACGCCCTTCTTTTCGGTGTATATGATGAAAACGCTGGGCCTGCCCTTGTTTTATGTTATTACCCTGAACATTGTTAGCCAGGTTAGCAGCATTACTTCTATAAAATTATGGGGCAGGTGCTCAGACCGCTTCAGCAACAAAACCATCATTCGCATTTGTGCACCGGTTTATATTACGTGCATCATGCTGTGGTCGGTAGTGGGCGCCATGAGCACCATAGTGTTGTTGCCCTTACTGGTGATCATGCACATACTGATGGGCGCCTCTAACGCAGGTATTACGCTGGCCCTTCAAAACATTGGGTTGAAGTTGGCTCCTGCCGATGAGGGCATTGTATACCTGGTTACCAAAAATATTGTTACTGCTGTATTTTCTGCCACCGCCCCCCTGGCGGGTGGTTTACTGGCCGACTTCTTCACCAGTCATTTTGTGATCCATTTGTTTGGCCGCGGCCAATGGAACCTGTTGTTTATGTGTGGCGCCGCGGTTGGCGTGCTGTCAATGAAACTGCTAAAGACCGTGCAGGAAAATGGCGAGCTGGATAAAAAGTTACTGGTAAACGAACTCCAACATAACTTCAAAAAACAACTCCGCAACTGGCATCATATGCCGCTGTTACGCCGTTGGTTTTACCTGCGTACGGCTATTGTGCTGAAAAAAGGATTCTCTTTTGAATTTGATGATCTTATTCAATTCAGGGGTTATCAGGAAAGGCAACCTGCCAATAAGGAGCCCAAGGAATAAGCCCTGGGCCCGTGCAAATATCAAAGCCGATACCGGCCATAACGTTTATAGTATTTTGCACGGGTACACATCACCAGGCATAATCCCTGCAGGCGTAAGAAGTTAACAGCCCTTTTTACAGAACTGCACCAATAGTTGTGTTACCATTCACACAGGAACAGCAAACGAATAAATTTAATGGGGTAAAGAATTGCTAAGATCGATGTTCATAAAAATCGCCCTGCTGCAAAGAAGTTATTCAATAGCCAGGGGATGTGATTTCCAACGCTCCAGTTTGTGGATGTTACGGGTATAAAAACCGGTGAGGAAGCCAGGAAAGCCAACTTCTTTTAATTTCCCTTTTACCCGTTCCTTCATGTCATCAACTGTAATGTTACGCACGGTGAACTTTCCGTCCTGAAAGCAGTGGCTGCAATACATCGTGCTTCTGGTTCCGTCTGCATGAGTGCCACCAGTGTCCCGTTTCATAGGCGTACCGCAGGATTGACAGCATTTGTAGGCTCTTTCCATAACAGTCGATTTATTGGATGAATGAATATTTCTAATTTACAAAATTTCGGCGAAGGATGAACAGTTAAACGCAATTGTTTCAATTTTTTTAGAATATTATAATCTGATGGGTCAAAATTTGCCCCTTCTGCGGTGTTTTTATGCATTTTTTTGCGGCCTGCACGAAATTCAATGTTAGTGTCTTTAATACGTTAAAGCAATAAAAAAAGGCCCCCTCCTTGCCTTCCCCCATTGGGGGGAGGTTGGAGGGGGCCAATTATAATTTAGCTGTTTTAGATCTCTACACGTTTCATTTTGGGCACCAGGAAGTGCATGATCACCCAGGCCAACAGGTACACGCTGCTACATACGGCAAACATGATGTAGTAAGCCACCTCAATTTTGCCGATGGCCCGATAATGCACAAACAAATTCTTTTGCACGGCAGCGGTGAACAAAATGCCGCCCAATGCACCAAACATACCGCCGATACCTGTTACAGATGCTGTTGTATGTTTAGGGAACATATCGCTTACCGTAGTGAAGATGTTGGCGCTCCAGGCCTGGTGTGCTGATGCGGCGATACCAATTACTACAACAGCCAGCCACATGTTCACATTTCCCGCCAATTGCGCAAAGAAGATAGGAATAACAAAGAAGGCATAGATCAACATAGACGTTTTACGGGCTTTAAACGGCGCCCAGTTGCTGTTGATCAACTTCATTGGCAGCCAGCCACCACCCACACTACCAATGGTAGAGATGGTATATACCAACGCTACGGGTAATGACAATTCTGTGCCTTTCAATCCATACTGACTGGTCAAAAAGTCGGGTAACCAGAAGAGATAGAACCACCAGATGGGGTCGGTTAATAATTTACCAATAGCGAATGCCCAGGTTTGTGGGAAGGTCAATAATTTGAACCAGCTTACGCTTGGTTTTACCTGTTCAAGTGCAGGAGCTTCGTCTTTATCGCTGTGAATATAATCGTATTCTGCCTGCGTGCATCTCTTTTGCTTTTTGGGTATTTCATAAAACATCAGCCACAGGATCAACCAAATAAAACCCAGGGCGCCGGTAATAATGAACGCCGATTTCCAGCCCCATGCTGCAGCAATAAATGGTACGGATGCCGGAGC
>CBIMFG010000411.1:0-5089 GCA_966243125.1 uncultured Niastella sp. | reverse complement strand
ATATAAAAGATGGACATTCAGGAATTAAAGTGCACTCAATAAAGATAAAATTTAAACACGAATTAAAATATAATTAATTCATGTCATATACAGTTTCACTTATACGTAAGGTATACTAAAGCGATTTAATAATAGGATCACTTACTATTGTAAAGTAAAAAGTGCTTCCTACGCCAGGAAAAAAGGCGAGACTCCGATCAATCGGAATCCCGCCTTTTTATATAACTGGTTAACTCGTCAACTTGTTAACTGGTCAACGCTACTCTACCTTCTTACTCGCCGACACCTCCCCTACCGTTCCAAACCAACCGTAGATCTTTGTTTTACTTGTCGATGACAAATTCACCACATTCGCCGGAGCGTTAGTGAGTACTTTACCAAACAACCCATCGTTGGTTAATTGCGCCTGTACCTGTTGCATAAAGTCGTACGAGGGTTTTGACAGTGAACGGAACAATACTTTTACCACATCTCCTTTTTCATACGGCTTTTCGCCAGAGGTAACGCCATCGCGGAAAGGGGGAATAAAAGCAAAACCATCGGAAATATTTTCGTCGCCATTGCCAAAGGTACCATCGGCACTAAGCATTTCGCCTACATGATAGTTCAGCACATCGTTGCGATACGTACGGATCCAGGTAAAATCAACCGCACCGGTAGGGTCATGCGCATACAGTTTTACATAATACCCTTCTTTATCATCTCCATCGGCGTCTTTGTATTCAGAGGTCAATGAATCAATGATGGAAGAACGCTTCAGCTCATCCGTTGCTTCAAATTGCTCACCCTTCCAGTTGATACTTAATTTATAAGAATGGCCAACCACACCAATACGCCCGGTACCTGCATCATAATTGTAGGCGCCGTTTACATACGTGAACGGGTACGATTTACCGGCTGTAACATCTGTAACAGTGATGGTGGCATCGCCTATGGCTTCGGGTGCCGTTTGGCTCATATATTCGGTAGCCTTTAAAAACTTAATGGTTTGTATGCCTTGCTGATCGGTGATCCAGGCATCCACATAAGGGAATCCACTGCCATCGGGCAAATCGAGGTCAATAACCCGTTCGCACGCGGTTAAGGAAGCACCTAAAAGAACAACTGAGATATATTTGATTGCTTTGTTTCGCATTGTGTTATTTTATTAGTCTTAGAACTTAAAATTCCAGGTTACATATGGTATCAGAGAGCCAATGATGGACAGGCGGATAGCTTCTTTCTTTTCAGGTTCATCCTGGTTTTGCTGGAAGTAGATGCTGTAAGCATTTTTATGTGCATACACGTTATAAATACCAAACACCCATTCCTGTTTCATTTTTTTACCCTGGCGCCCCTGCATAATAGCAGATACATCCAACCGGTGATAAGCCGGCAACCTGAAATCGTTGCGTTTATTGCTGCTGTTAAAAGGAATAGGCATTCCCTGAATATCTAATTTGGAATCGGGGAAGGTTGATGGCGTACCGGAGCCAAAGGTAAAGTTGGCCGAGAACTGCCATTTCTCACTCCTGTTATACATTACACAGCTGTTGATCACGTGGGTACGATCGTAACGGCTCAGGTACCAGTCGTTATTGCTGATGCCTGGTGTTTGGCGTAATGATCTTGACAAAGTATAATTTACCCAACCCTGCCATTTACCGGTTTCTTTTTTTACTTCCACTTCAACACCATACGATTTTCCTTTACCGGTTAACAGGTCTGCTTCTACCAACTGATTCAGATCGAGGTTGGCGTTATCTATATAATCCAGCAGGTCGTCCATCTTTTTGTAGAAAGTTTCTACCGAGATCTCAACCGGCAACCCAGTAGGCAGCGTAACAAAACCAACAGAAAACTGATCAGTCAATGATGGTTTTATGTTATTGGTGCTGGGGAAGTATAAATCAACCGGAGTTGGCGAAGCCGTGTTGCTCAGCAAGTGTAAATACTGTGTGGTACGGCTGTAACCCACTTTAAAGAAAGTATTCTTTTTTAATTCATACCGTAACGACAAACGCGGTTCAAAAAATACCCAGTCGTTCACCGGCTTTTTGCTGGTTACATTTTCTGCATAGTCGAGCGGTTTGCGCACATTGGCAGTGGTATCTCTGAAATGAAATACGGTGGTGTTGCCTAAGTAAGCATAGCGGTTCAAACGAACACCGGCCTGTATTTGCCATTGAGGATTCAACTTCCAGGTATCTTCCAGGAACGCGGCGGTTTCTGCACCATAGCGGCGATCTAACTCAATTTGATTTTTGGTGCCTTCACTGCTGGCCACGCCTTTACCGGGATAGAAATTATAATAGATGGCATTCACTCCCGTTTTGATCGTATGCTTATTGCTGGCAAACCAGGTAAGCGAAGGTTTTACGCCATAGGTTTGAATGTCTGAGGTCCAGTCGTACCCCTGTTGAATATCGTCATCAGATTTAAACGCCAGGCTGTAATTATATTTTGAATAATAGATACTGGTGTTCAGGAACAATTTGCGGTTAAACAGGTGGTTCCAGCGGAAAGTTCCGGTGGTGTTGCCCCATTTGAATTTTACCTGTTCGCCAAAACCAAACACATCCTGACCAAAATAACCACTGAGGTAAATGGTGTTCTTTTCATTCAACTCATAATTCAATTTGGCGGTAATGTCGTAAAAATACATGGTGCTGTTGCGGTCTTCTTCTTTCAGGAAAGGTTTGGCCAGCACATCGATGTACGAACGGCGGGCAGCCACCACAAAAGAGGATTTGTCTTTTTGAATAGGACCTTCCACCGCCAAACGGCTGAACACGTTACCAATACCGCCATTTACATGGTATTTTTGGTTGTTTCCTTCTTTCATCCTGATATCAAGCACAGAAGAAGTACGGCCACCATATTCTGCCGGGAAAGCACTTTTATACATGGTTACGTTCTTCACCGCATCAGGGTTAAATATTGAGAAGAAGCCCAACAGGTGCGAAGAGTTGTATACCGGCGCTTCGTCCATAATAATGAGGTTTTCATCAACATTACCACCACGCACGTTAAAACCCGAAGAACCTTCACCCACTGTTGTAACACCGGGTAAGGTAAGCAGGGCTTTCACCACATCCGGTTCGCCCATAAAGGCGGGGATCTTTTTTATTTGAGCAGCGCTTAATTGTTGAATACCCATGCCCACCGTGTTGGTGCGGCGTAATTTTCTTTCACCGGTGATCACCACTTCCTGCATATCCTTACCACCAGCAGGCAGGTTAACCTCCAGCGTTGTATTGCCTTTCAGCTCAATTTCTTTTTGAATTGTTTTATAGCCCGAATAGGTAATGAGCATAGTATACTTACCTGCCGGCATGGTTACAGAGTAATAACCATATGAATTGGTCATTACCGCAACACCGGAAGGTTGCATGGTGACGGTTGCATTGATCAACACTTCACCACTGCTTTCGTCTTTAACATACCCGCTAATAGTGTATTTGCCTGTTTGTGCCAGCACGGCCCCCATGGCAAACACCATTAACATAATTAGAACGAGAGAAAAACGCATCAACTGTCGAATCATAAATTGTGGTTTGAGCATATTTGACAACGGGGTTAATGGACACCCCTATTTCGGTACAATATTTTTTTATGGATCACATATGAGGCAAGAATCGTATACATCGTTGCACAGAAAAAACAGTTTGTAGCAATCTCCCCGGAAATATTACATGATAAATTAAAGACTACCTATTGCCTGCCTATAAACGGGGAGACGAATCATTTCTTATCAGATTGCAAAATTCAAATAAAAAGGTGAGTTATCTGGCTATTTAACCGATAACTCACCGATATTTTACCGCCCTTCGCTCAGGACTAACAAGTGTAAGTAATGTATTACAATTCCATTTTGGCAATCACTTCAAAAAAGCGGGGTTTTGCCGCTGTATTGATCCAGTTAACCATCTCGTGCCAGGGGAGAAATTTGTCGAACTCCAGTTTTTCATCAGCGGCGCAGTTAAACACCACCTTATTATCTAACTGGTATAAATGATGCAGACAATCGAGCAATTCAGTTTTGCAATCGGGCAGCAGGCATTCAAAGGAGATGTAGGGAACTTTTTGTGTCAGTCCTTTTAATACAGACAACTCATACCCTTCCACATCAATTTTTATAAATGAGGGGCGGCCATACTGACTGATCAACTGATCGAGCGTAGTAAGCCGTACCGTAACGGTTTCGTTAAACCGGATGGTTTCATTGAAGCGGCTTTTTTCATCGGCTTCCAGGATCTGCTTCCACTTTGGGTTGAGTGTATTAAAGGCAGAACCCGCATGATGCACATAATAGGTTTCTGTACCCGTATGATCTGACAGGGCCTGGTTTTCCAGCAGTACAGCCGAACGGTTATTTCTGAACCGGATGCGCAAGGTGCGGAAGTTAAACGTGTCGGGCTCACAGCTTACCACTTTATCGGCAATATCGAGAAAGGCCGCTGTTTTATGACCATCAAAAGCACCGATGTCGAAAATGAGCGGGCAATGATTGGGCAGAAAGGATCTATAAAAAGTAACTTCTTTTTCGTGCTCCTGAATAACCTGGGGTTTTAATAATTTGGTATATAGCCTGAAGAGAGATGAATACCGGAGATATTCATAGCAACCTGTTTTTTTTAGGAGTTCTCTGATTGGTTTCATCATATTGTAGGCGGCTTCAGGCTCAAATCTATAAAATAAAGAGGAAATTACTTTACGAACCACTGGCTCCCATTACTGTACACTTCCAGGGACCCATAATTTGCCGTGATTGTTTTTGAAGAAGCCCCATCAATAGTACCGCCAGCAGTTACATTAATGATGATGTTGTAAGTACCAGCTGCTCCGCTTTCGTCTTTTATTACCATTACCCGGTTGGTCATAGTACCAGCTGCAGGCAGCGTTACCGTTCTTGCAGCAGACAATGCAGTAAAGGCTATCAGGTAATCTGAAACCAGTGCTGAGTACCCTGCGTCGTTTACTGGAGTACGATTAACTTGCGGCATATTCCACCCTGCCATTTTATATACATTGCCATTGGCATCTACTACTACGGGTTTATAGTTGCTGGCATCGGACTGTGTGATGATGTTTGGCATTTTGAGGGTAT